>JAGVNQ010000276.1 GCA_020053195.1 Sideroxydans sp. | reverse complement strand
GCGTTGGTGTACATCGGCACGCCGATCAAGACTGAAGCGGGAACTGCCCACCACGCCTCCTTGCCCATGAAGCTGGCCATAAAATCCTGCGGCACATAACCGTGAATGCCCGCGCCGATGGCGATACCGGCCAGCACATAAGGCCACACCTTGCCCACGATCTCGTGCACGCTGGAGAACCCGGCTGCGATGCGATCCGCCAAAGTTAATTCGTCCGCACCCACTGTCGCCTGCGTGTGTGCCATCTTTTGCACCCAGTCTTCCAGGTGATGTTCCATTTTTAATTTGCCGATGATGAAACCGGCGACGATGGCAATCGACAGCCCCAGCCCCAGATAGAGCAAAGCGATTTTCCAGCCGAACAGACCGAACAGCAGCGCCAGCGCGATTTCGTTGACCATAGGCGCGGAAATTAAAAAGGAGAAAGTCACCCCCAGCGGCACACCCGCCTGCACAAAACCGATGAACAGCGGCACGGCGGAACAGGAGCAGAACGGAGTGACGATGCCGAGCAGCGCCGCCAGCACATTGCCCACCCCTTCATGCCGCCCGGACAGCAAAGCGCGCGTGCGCTCCGGCGTGAAATACGAATTCACCATACCCATCACCATCACCACCCCGGCCAGCAGCAGCAACACTTTCGGCGTGTCGTACAGAAAAAATTGCAGCGCGTCGTACAGATGGCTGCCGCGTTCGACGGGCAACAGATTCACCAGCTTATGCGATAACGGCTCCAGTGTTTGGTACAGCATGAACCACAGCACGGCGGCGATCAGCAGGAAGGCGCGCGGGCTGCGGCGGGGAAAAGTCAGGGCAAAGTTGCTCATTCGGAAAACTCCAAAACAGGGGTGGTGTAGTGGAGACGAATGAAGCTAAAAAAGGATGCAGCTAATTGCGAGGGATATGGCTTTCCACCTGACCGCGTTCGTCGAAGCTCACCTGACAAGCCGTGCTCATGCGGGCGCGCATGCGTTCCCGCGCGCGCAGTAGCCGCGATTTGACGGCGGCGAGGGAAAGCCCGTGGCGCGTTGCGTAGTCTTTCTGTTTCACACCTTCCAGATCGCATTGTTCGATGATGTCGCGGTCATCCGCCGCGAGTTCGGACAACACGCGTTTCACGCACGCGCCCAGCGCCTGAATCGGTTCGTGCGAGGTTTCCGGCTGCGGAATGTCTTCGGGCAATTCGATCACGTCATGCCCAAGTCGGTGATGGTCAACCAGCGCATTGCGCGCAACCTGAAACAGCCACGCCCGTTCATTGTCCAGCGCGCAAAACTGTTTGCCCTGCTGCATCGCTTTGACGAATATTTCTTGCAGCAAATCATCGGCCAGATGCGCGTCGCCTGTGCGATGGCGGATGAAATTGCGCAACTCGTTTTCGTGCGCATTCCACGCGCGCAGAATGCAAGGGAAAGACGACATTGCCGGTTTGTTCATAATTCGCTATTTGGCTTGATACCAGCCTTGGCTGCGCTTGACGATATACACCACGCTCAACATCACCGGCACTTCGATCAACACGCCGACCACAGTGGCGAGTGCCGCGCCGGACTCGAAACCGAACAGGCTGATGGCGGCGGCGACGGCGAGTTCGAAAAAGTTCGACGCGCCGATCAACGCCGACGGCCCGGCCACACAATGGGCTTCGCCGACTTTGCGGTTGAGCCAATACGCCAGACCGGAATTGAAATACACCTGAATGGTAATCGGCACGGCCAGCATCAGGATGATGAGCGGTTGTTCGACGATGGCTTTGCCCTGGAAGGCGAACAGCAGCACCAGCGTGAGCAGCAGCGCAGAAATTGACCACGGACCGATCTTGGTTAAGGTTTGCTCGAAAGTGGCTTGTCCTTTTTTAAGCAACACTCTGCGCAACAGTTGCGACAGGATGACGGGGATTACGATGTACAACACCACCGACACGATCAGCGTGTTCCACGGCACGACGATAGCGGAAAGGCCGAGCAACAGCGCCACCAGCGGGGCGAAGGCGAACACCATGATGGTGTCGTTGAGCGCGACCTGACTCAGGGTGAATAGCGGCTCGCCGTTCACCAGACGACTCCACACGAACACCATAGCGGTGCAGGGTGCGGCGGCGAGCAGGATGAGTCCGGCGACGTAGCTGTCGAGCTGATCGGCGGGTAGATACGGCGCGAACAGATGGCGGATAAATATCCACGCCAGCAACGCCATCGAAAACGGCTTCACCGCCCAGTTGATGAACAGCGTCACACCGATACCGCGCCAATGTTTGCCCACTTCGTGCAGCGCGCCGAAGTCGATACGCAGCAGCATGGGAATAATCATCACCCAGATCAGCAGCCCGACCGGAAGATTCACTTTGGCGATTTCCAGCGTGCCCAGCCAGTGAAACGGCGCGGGAATGGTTTGCCCCAGCAGCACGCCGATGATGATGCACAGAAAAACCCACAGGGTGAGGTAGCGTTCGAAGAGATTCATTTTAAATTCCTTTATCAGCCACGGATGAACACGGATACCCACGGATAAAACCGTGCATCAAAACGCTGTGTTCGCGTTTGCCATCCGTGTTTCATCTGTGAACATCCGTGGCTAAATATATTTTTGACTATTCAATCCTTGATGCGCCCGATCTCGGCGAGTTTTTCTTTCAACGCGAGTTTGTCCAGCTTGTCGATAGGCAAACACAGGAACAACTGGATGCGCCGCGCCAATTGTTCGGCGGTTTTTTTAAACGCGTCGCGGCGCGCGTCATCGCCCGTTACATGCGCCGGATCGGGGATGCCCCAATGCGCGGTAGCGGGCTTGCCCAACCACAGCGGGCAGGCTTCTCCGGCGGCGTTGTCGCACACGGTGAAGATGAAATCGAATTCCGGCGCGCCGGGCGCGGCGAATTCGTCCCAGCTTTTACTGCGCAGCCCTTCGGTGCTGTAGCCGAGTTTTTGCAACTGCTCCAGCGCGCCGGGATTGACCTGTCCGGCGGGATGGCTGCCCGCGCTATAGGCTTTGAACATACCCTTGCCGAGATTGTTGAACAGCACTTCGCCCAAGATGCTGCGGGCGGAATTGCCGGTGCACAGCACCAGCACGTTGTATTGTTTTTCGCTCATGTTGGTTTCCTTAAAATTTTAATAATTATTTCATCCGCCTGCCCGAAGATGCCCGTCAATAGGCGATCTACACTATTCACTCGCTGTAGATTGCCGTATTTAGGGCGTTGCGGGCAAGGTGGGCTTTGCAAAACTCATTTTTCCGCTATTTTGCACGCCGAGACATCGCTGCCGCAGCAATTCTCGGTGAGGTAATCCACCATGCCGTGCATTACCGCGAAGTCGGCGACATAGATCACGAAGCGACCATCCTGTCTGCTGTCCACCAAGCCCGCATGGCTGAGGGTTTTGAAATGGAACGACAGCGTAGCAGGCGAAACTTTCAGCTTTTCCGCGATCTGCCCGGCGGCCAACCCGTCCGGCCCGGTGCGCACCAGCAGCCGAAAAATCGCCAGCCGCGTGGGTTGCGCCAGCGCCGCCAATGCCTTCACCACTTGAGCCGGTTTCATCATTTTATAGTTCCATTATTAAAGGATTGTGAAAACGTCGGGGGAGATTAGACCAAAAAGTGGGTGCTTGCACAAGTTGCTTATTGTCCGGCTATTTTGCGAAATGTTTGAAATATGGGGGTGCAATATTTGTGGG
>JAGVNQ010000066.1 GCA_020053195.1 Sideroxydans sp. | reverse complement strand
CACTTGCGAATACATACGCTCCGAGCCGCAGCCGGGGAAGTAGAACACTGCTTCCGAATCTTCGTTTGTTTTGCGCGGATCGCGTATCACCGGCACGATGGATTTGTCTTCGATGTCCAGCAGCGCGCGCGCGGTCTTGGTCTGCAATTTGCCGGGCAGCGGTTTGTTTACGAAATGGATCACATGCGCGACCAGCGGCGGTTTGCCCACGGTCGCGGGCGGATGCGCCACTTGTTGTTTGAACAAACCCAGATGTTTGGCAACGCGATAACCCAGTCGTTGTGCGCGGTAGCTCCACGCGAACATTACCTTGCGCAACAGTTTGGTGGCGGTGGGGTCGGTGACGCTGAGGTACAACATGGACAGCGCGCTGACCGGGCTGAAATTTTTCTTGCCCTGTTTGCGCAGGAAGTTGCGCATCGCCACCGATACGTTGCCGAAGTCGATATCCACCGGGCACGGCTTGATACATTTGTGGCACACCGTGCAGTGGTCGGCCACGTCGTTGAACTCGTCGAAGTGCGCGATGGACACGCCGCGCCGCGTTTGTTCTTCGTACAGGAAAGCTTCGATCAGCAGCGAAGTGGCGAGAATTTTATTGCGCGGCGAATACAGCAAATTGGCGCGCGGCACATGCGTGCTGCACACCGGTTTGCATTTGCCGCAACGCAAACAATCCTTGATCGAATCGGAAATGTTGCCCAGCTCGCTCTTTTCCAGAATCAAACTTTCCAGCTCCATCAAGTTAAAGCTGGGCGTGTAAGCGCGTTCCAGATTACTGCCTTTGAGCAGCTTGCCCTTGTTGAAACGCCCTTCGGGATCAACCTTGTTTTTGTATTCGATAAACGGCGCGATTTCGGATTCTTCGAGATAATCGAATTTGGTGATGCCGATGCCGTGCTCGCCCGAGATCACGCCGCCCAGTTCTTTCGCCAGATGCATGATGCGGTGAACCGCGCCGTAAGCCTGTTGCAGCATGGCGTAGTCGTCGGAGTTGACCGGAATGTTGGTATGCACATTGCCGTCGCCCGCATGCATGTGCAGCGCCACAAACACGCGGCTTTTCAGCACGCGCTGGTGGATGGACAGACATTGGTCGAGGATGGGCAGGTAAGTGCTGCCGCTGAAAATCTGGCGCAACGGTTCGCGCAATTCTTTTTTCCACGAGGCGCGCAGGGAATGGTCTTGCAGCGCATCGAACACGGTTTGATTTCCCTCGCCCGCCAGCGGCAGCGGGGTCGGCGGAAAAGGATGTTCCGACAGCGGCGCATCCAGATATTCCAGCAACCACTCCCATTTCATGCGCACATCCGCCAGCAATTGCTGCGCGGCTTCACGCCGGTTGCCCAGCAACTCGTCATCGCCCAGCTGCGCATCATCCTGATAACGCAACGGCAATTCGCCGGTAAAAAATTCCTCCAGCTCGTTCAGTAATTTGATCTTGTTGCCCAGCGACAACTCGATGTTGATGCGTTCGATGCCGTCGCAATAATCGCCCATGCGCGGCAGCGGGATCACCACGTCTTCGTTCACTTTGAAGGCGTTGGTGTGTTTGGCAATGGCGGCGGTGCGCGCTCTATCCAGCCAGAATTTTTTGCGCGCTTCGGCGGAAACGGCGATGAAACCTTCGCCGTGGCGCTGCTCGGCGATGCGCACGATCTCGAAAGCGGCTTCGCTCACAGCTTCGGCATCGTCGCCCACCACATCGGCGACCAACACCATCTTCGGGCGCGTGCCGCGTTTGGCTTTGGTGGCGTAACCCACGGCTTTCAAATAACGCTCGTCCAGATGCTCAAGTCCTGCGAGGAAAACCGGGGAAGCTTGCAGCGGGAAAGCGGAAGGGTGGTCGCCGTTTTTACTGAACAGATTGGTGATCTCGACGATGGCGGGCACGGCTTCGCGCACTTGCCCGAAAAACTCCAGACACACGGTGCGCGTGTGTGTATGCGCGCGATGCAGAATAAAACGCGCCGAGGTGATGATGCCGTCGCAGCCTTCTTTCTGGATGCCGGGCAGGCCGGACAGGAATTTGTCGGTGACATCTTTGCCCAGCCCGGCTTTGCGGAACGCGCTACCGGCGACCGTCAAAATCTCAGGTTCACCGTGCGGCGTTTTGCCGTCAACCTCGAAGCGCGAAATGCGGAAGCGCGCGGTCGGCGCATCGTGAATCTTGCCGAGGTTATGCTCCAGCCGTTCGACCAACATCCACAGCCCGTCCGGTGTGACCATCTTCCACGAGGCCAGATTGTCCAGCGCCGTGCCCCACAGCACGGCCTTCTTGCCGCCCGCGTTCATCGCCACGTTGCCGCCTATGCAAGATGCATCGGCGGAAGTCGGATCGACCGCGAACACCAGCCCGTTGTTGTCCGCCGCTTCCATCACGCGCCGCGTCACCACGCCCGCGCCGCATTGGACGGTGGCGTAAGGTTCGTTCAAACCGGGCAACGTCAAACGCTCGATGGGAGAAATTGCATCCAGTTTTTCGGTGTTGATGACGGCGGAATATTTGGTCAGCGGCACTGCGCCGCCGGTATAGCCCGTGCCGCCGCCGCGCGGGATCAGCGTCAAGCCGAGTTCGATACAGGCGCGCACCAGCGGGGCGACTTCCTGTTCGCTATCGGGATGCAACACCACGAACGGATATTCCACGCGCCAGTCGGTGGCATCGGTCACGTGCGATACGCGCGCCAAGCCGTCGAACTGGATATTGTCTTTGCGGGTGAGGCGGCTCAGCGCGCGCAGCGTGCGTTTGCGCAATTGCAGTGTGTGCTCGAATTCGGCGGCGAATTGATCGACCGCAGCGTGGGTCAGATCGAGCAGGCGTTTTACTTTTTGATTGTCCTGGCGGCGCGCTTCAATCGCGTTCAAACGGTGGCGCAGTGCGCCGATCAGCGATTCGCGCCGCTTGCGGTTGGACAGCAGATCATCTTCCAGATACGGGTTGCGCATCAGCACCCAGATGTCGCCCAGCACTTCGTACAACATCTGCGCCGAGCGCCCGGTGCGTCGCTCTTCGCGCAAGGTATTGATGATGTCCCACGCCTCGTCACCCAGAATGCGCAAGACGATCTCGCGGTCGGAGAAAGAGGTGTAGTTGTAAGGGATTTCGCGCAGTCGGGCGTTCATGTTTCACCTTGATTCCAAGGCGCGCATTCTACCGCATCGCGCACGCACGCTCGACCTCTAGTGTGATGAGGATAAAATAGACGACATGAAAATTCTTTACTATCAGCCGACACATTCCCTCCCCCTTGCAGGGGGAGGGCTAGGGTGGGGGTAGAAACGTTATCGTGCTAAAACTCTACCCCCATCCTAACCTTCCCCCTGCAAGGGGGAAGGGACTGGGATGCGCTAATGAATAATCTTGTATGAATACATCAATCGAACAAGTTCGCGTCTTCTTCGCTCTTTGGCCTAGCCAGTCCGAGCGTAGCGCACTGGCCGCATGGCAGCCGTCGTTGCACGACCTGTGCGGCGGGCGCGTGATGCGCATGGATACACTGCACACGACGCTGGTATTTCTGGGCGAAATAGCGGCGCATCGTCTGGAAGCGGCGCAATTGGCCGCACAGGAAGTGAGGGCAAAACCTTTCAAAATTTGTTTTGATACGGCGCGCTACTGGGGTCATAATCATATCGCTTTCGCCGCGCCCGGCAGCGTGCCGCCACAGTTGGTGCAATTGGTGGCCGAGCTTGAACAGAGTCTTTCCCGCCATCGTTTCCGCTTCGAACGCCGCCCCTACAAACCGCATGTCACCCTGCTGCGCCATGCGTTATGGAGTGATGATGAACTGCCGCTGATGCCCGCCGTGACTTGGCAGATCAGCGATTTCGTGCTGGTGCAATCGTTGAGCGACGAACAAGGCGCGCGATATGAAGTGCTGGCGCGTTTTCCACTATAGGAGGTTGCTATGCGCATCTGGTCCTTACATCCGCAATACCTCGACAGCCAAGGCTTGACCGCGCTGTGGCGCGAGACTTTGCTGGCGCAGAAAGTGTTGCAGGGCGAAACCGATGGCTACCGCAACCACCCGCAACTGGTGCGCTTCAAACTGCAAGCCGACCCGCTCGCCGCACTCGCCGCCTATTTGCATGAAGTGCAGCGCGAAGCCGAGCGACGCGGCTTTCATTTCGATGCGGCCAGGATTTTGCATAAAGGGACGGATGGCAAAATCAGCGTCACCGAAGGGCAAGTCCAGCACGAGCTGGCGCACCTGCGCGAGAAATTGAAAGAGCGCGACAGAGCGGCTTATGAAAGACTGACACATGTTGAGAGACCAACCGTGCATCCGCTGTTTATCGTAGTCAGCGGGGGAGTTGAAGATTGGGAAAAGGTTTAGTTTTTGTAGGGTGCGCTTGCGCACCACTTCAACTTTAAACGGTGCGCAAGCGCACCCTACCTTTGTGGCTTGAGGGTTACTCTTCCAACAACCGCTTTATCACCGCTCCCGCCAGCATCAATCCGAACAGCGGTGGCATATAGCTGATCGTCCCATTCACCGCGCGCGGACGGCCACGGTCGGTGGGCTGCGGCGGCAGCGGGTCGCTAGTCGGCTCATCCGAAAACACGGTCATGATTCCCCTGCGGATGTCGTGATGCCGGTGCAGGCGATGGCGCATCTGTTTGGCCAGCGGGCACATCTCGGTTTTGCTGATGTCGGCGATTTTAATGCGGGTCGGGTCGAGCCGGTTGCCCGCGCCCATGCTCGATGCCACCTTCAGCCCGCGTTTAAAACTCTCCGCCACCAGCGCTTCCTTGCAAGTCAGCGAGTCAATGCAGTCGATCACATAGTCGCAATCCGCAGGTACCAGCTCGTTCACGTTTTCCGTGGTCAGAAAAGTGCGCAGCAGCGTCACCCGGCAATCCGGGTTGATGTCGGCGATGCGCGCCGCCATCAGCTCTGCCTTGGACTGCCCCACGGTGGAAAGCAGCGCGGGCAACTGGCGGTTGATGTTGCTGGCCACCACCACATCGTGATCGAGCAGCGTTAGCCTGCCGACCCCGGCGCGCGCCATCGCTTCCGCGCAATACGAGCCAACTCCGCCCAGACCGGCGATGAAGATGTGTTTGCTTTTGAGCTTGGCGATACCCGCATCGCCAAGCAGGATGTGGGTGCGGGTGAATTGGGGTGGAGTAGTGTTTTGCATGGAGCGGATTATAAAGCTGCCGTCATTCCGGCGTAGGCCGGAATCCAGCGCTTCTATTTAAAATGCATTTTGGGCTTTGTCCGCGTTGCGGGTTTGTTTTTTTAACTGGATTCCCGCCTACGCGGGAATGACGAGTGGTTTAAGTTTCGGCAGCACAGCAAGTGCATTCGCTGTCGTCGCCTCAGCAATCTCCTCCAGCGACACTCCGCGCAACTCCGCCAACGTCTGCGCAATACGCGGCAAATACTTCGGCTCGTTCGGCAAGCCGCGCTCCAAAAAATCCGGTGCAATGTCCGGCGCATCGGTTTCCAGCACGATACTTTCCAGCGGCAACGTCGCGGCGAGTTCGCGCAGCTTGGTGGCGCGCGGGTAAGTCATTGCGCCGCCGAAGCCGAGTTTGAAACCGAGCTTGATGAATTCGTCCGCTTGCTGGCGGCTGCCGTTAAAGGCGTGGGCAATGCCGCCCCGCACTTTGATCTGGCGCAAATGTTTGAGGATGATGTCCAACGCACTGCGACCATGCAGCAACACGGGCAGGTCAAATTCCTTTGCCAGTTTCAGTTGTTCGGCGAAGAAATATTCCTGCACCTCACGGTCGTAATGGTCGATGAAAAAATCCAGACCGATCTCGCCGATGGCGACAGGGGTGTGGTGTTCTAAATAGTCGCGCAACACCGCCAAATCCTGCGGGGTGGCGTTGTCGGTAAACATCGGGTGGATGCCGTAAGCGGGCGCGCAGTTGGGGAAACGCTGGCACAGCGCGCGCACGGTCTCGAAGTTGGCGCGCTCTACCGCCGGAATGACCAGGCGAGACACGCCCGCCGCTGCGGCATCGCGCACGATGTCGGCTTGTGTGTCGCCGAATTCGGCGGCATCTAGATGGCAGTGGGTGTCAATGAATTGCATGAAGATTATTTAGCCACGGATGAACACGGATTGACACAGATAAATGCACGCAGCCGCGCGGTAGATTCGCGGAATTGGTTTGGTTTTATATCCGTGAACATCCGTGTGAATCCGTGGCTAATCATTAGTTAATGGTCAGCACAACCTTACCAATCATCCCGCCCGCTTCGATCAACCGATGCGCTTGCGCCGCCTGTTCCAGCGGCAGTTTGTGCGAGACAAACACGGTTAGTTTTCCTTCTTCCAGCAGCATCGCTCCCCGTTCCAATATCTCGCGCTGGCGCACCCGCTCCTCGTGGTTGTTTGTCACTTGCGGGGTGAGCATCAGTTCGTAGCACAGCGACAGGTTGCGCAGCCGCGCCAGTTGCGTGTCGGCCAGCAACAGCGGCGTGGAAAGCAGACTTACCACTTTGCCATACAAACGCGCCGCGTTCAGCGAGCGGATAAAAATTTCGCCGCCCACCGTGTCGAACACCACGTCAGCTCCACATCCTTCCGTCCAGTCCAGCGTTTTTTGCACAAAATCCTGTGTCTGGTAGTGGATGACTTTTTCCGCGCCTAGCCCGCGCGCCAACGCCGCTTTATGGTCGTCGCTCACCGTTACCGCGACGTGCGCGCCGAGATGGTGGGCGAGTTGCACCGCGATATGTCCCACCCCGCCCGCTCCGGCATGGATCAGCACCGTCTGCCCGGCTTGCAGATTGGCGCGCTCGACCAAGGCTTCATACGCCGTGATAAACACCAGCGGCAGCGCGGCACTCTCTGCAAAGCCAGTATTGACGGGCTTCTTCGCGCAGTGGTCTTCGTGCAGCGTAGTGTATTCAGCGTAGTTGCCCGGCTCGTCGCCGAAGCCGCCGTTACAAAAAAATACCTCGTCGCCGACTATAAATCGCGTCACTTTTTCGCCGATGGATTCAACAATGCCCGCGCCATCGCAGCCAAGAATGGCGGGCAGCTTGTCGGGAAAATATACCGGCTTGGCGCGTAATTTGGTGTCGATGGGATTCACGCTTGCGGCTGCGAGTTTCACGCGCAAGTGGTGGGGCGTGGGTAACGCGGGGATGGGGATGTCGCGCAGTTGCAGGACATCGGGGCTGCCGGGGGCGGTGGCGAGGATGGCTTTCATTGGGTGTTCCCTCAGAGTGGATCGTCACAGAACAGTCCCCTCTCCTGCTGGCGGGAGAGGGTTAGGGAGAGGGTGGTCAGGCGGTGGCGTACACCCTCTCCCCCAGCCCCTCTCCCGCCAGCGGGAGAGGGGAGTTGGCTTGGCTGCTATGTTAAACTCCGCCCACCTATTTAGCGAGCCACCATCATGTCTGGAAACACTTTCGGCACTTTGTTCACGGTCACTTCTTTCGGCGAATCGCACGGTGCGGCCATCGGTTGTATCGTCGATGGTTGCCCGCCGGGCATGGCTTTGAGCGAGGCCGATATTCAAGGCGACCTCGATCGGCGCAAACCCGGCACTTCGCGCCATGTCACGCAGCGGCGCGAATCGGACACGGTGGAGATTCTCTCCGGCGTGTTTGAAGGCAAGACCACCGGCACGCCCATCGCGCTGCTGATCCGCAACGAAGACCAGCGCAGCAAAGATTACGGCAACATCGCCGACACTTTCCGCCCCGGCCACGCCGACTACACCTACTGGCAGAAATATGGCATCCGCGATCATCGCGGCGGCGGTCGCGCCTCGGCGCGCGAAACGGCGGGGCGCGTGGCGGCGGGTGCGATTGCGAAAAAATGGCTGCATGAAAAATACGGCGTGACCGTGCGCGGTTATCTGATGCAACTGGGCGAGATCGAAGTGCCGTTCAAAAGCTGGGAAGACGTGACCGCCGAAGGCAATAGTTTCTTCGTACCCGACGCGAGCTACGTCGCGCGGCTGGAAGAATACATGGACGCATTGCGCCACTCCGGCGACTCCATAGGCGCGAAACTCGCCGTGGTCGCGCACAACGTGCCCGTGGGTTGGGGCGAGCCGGTGTTCGACCGCATCGATGCCGACATCGCCCACGCGCTGATGGGCATCAACGCGGTGAAAGGCGTGGAGATCGGCGCGGGCTTTGATTGCGTGACACAACGCGGCAGCGAACACGGCGACGAACTTACCCCGCAAGGATTCTTGTCGAACAACGCAGGCGGCATTCTTGGCGGCATCACCACCGGGCAGGACATCGTCGCGCGCTATGCGATCAAACCGACTTCGAGCATTCGCATCGAACGCAATTCGATCAACAAGGCGGGGGAGGCGGTGAAGGTTTCTACCGAGGGGCGGCATGATCCGTGTGTGGGGATTCGGGCTACGCCGATTGCCGAGGCGATGTTGGCGCTGGTGTTGATTGACCATGCGTTGAGGAATCGGGGGCAGTGTGGGGATGTGGTTTGTGGGACGGTGAAGTTACGTTAAGGTCTGACATGTCGATATTTGAGGAAATTCAAAAACTGAATCGAAGCCATATTGTGTTTGCAGCTTGGGCTTTTCTTTCGGTGGTGGCTCCTGGATTTTTAACAATCTATCTTTACAAACCATTGCTTGTTGGATCGCTGGATACATTAAAACTGATTGTATTTTCGGCAGCGCTAACTCTTCCAATACTTATTCTAAATTTTTATGTTGTCATAGGGGTACCCCCTAGTGAAAATGAAGACCACCAAGTTTCATCTTTTATTTTTGCAATGGCGATAACGTTTGCTGTCTTTTATCTTTCGCTGAGTATTTCGTATTTTGCATTACTAACTTTTAAATCCTATGTTGTTTTGCTTGCTGTAATTCAAGTGTTGTTGTTTGTTTCTATGTGGATTGATCAACGATATTCAAAGAAAAGCTAAAGCAAGCATAGGGCGCAATAACCAACGGGCATTGCGCCCTATGGTTTTAAGGCAAAACCGTCGGGGGTAGCCCGACAGCTAGTCACTTTTCTTGTCTTGCCAAGAAAAGTAACCAAAAGAAGTCGCCCCCGGTGTGCCGCCGCTGCGCGGTTCCCTGCGTTGCTCGACTGGTCAGGCGGCTGCGGAACTCGCGCTGCGCGCTCAGACAGTCCTCGCCGAAATCCCCTGACCAGCCTGCGCTACTCGGCGGCGCACAGGGGATGAAGCAAATCGGTTTTGTGTGCGCTGCGCGCACGGTTTTTTGGTAGGGTGCGCTTGCGCACCGGATCGCGGATGATTTAAAACTGTTGGTGCGCAAGCGCACACTACAAATTCTTATCCACCCTACGTGAATTGATTGAGGAGTCATGATGCGTCGAATTCTGTTGTTGTCCGTCGCGCTGTTGTTGGGCGCTTGTGCGACTATTTTGCCGTCGGAGTATGTGCTGACGCAGGAGCGGTTGAACGGTAAGTTGGCGCAGAAGTTTCCGATGTCGCGCGAAACGGGGCAGGGGCTGTTGAGGAACAAGGTGACGTTGAGTTCGCCCGCGTTGGCGTTTAGTGCGGAGCAGAACCGGGTTGCGTTCGCGGTGAATTTTTCTGCGACAACGGCGATGCGCGTCAATCTGGACGGGCTGTTTGCGGTGAGCGGGAGTTTGCGTTACGACGCGGAGCAGCGCGCGCTGTATTTGCAGGATGTGCGGTTGAATACGTTGCAGGCTCGTCAGGATTTTGCGGGTGTGCTGGATCTGTTGCGCCCGCATTTGACCCGGATGCTGGCCGATTATATGAATGAAAATCCCTTGCACCGTTTCGAGCCGGACGAGTTGAGCTATGAAGGGATGGAGTTAGAGATCGAAGCGGTGGATGTGGTGAGCGAAGGCATCCGCTTCAGGTTCAAGAAATAATCCTCTCAGATTTTT
>JAGVNQ010000117.1 GCA_020053195.1 Sideroxydans sp. | reverse complement strand
CGCCAGCGCCCGTTGCCGAAGTGGCGGTCGAGGCGAAGCCGGTTGCAGCCGCGCCCGCTGCTGCGGCGGCCACACCGGAAGGCACGCTGCACAAACCCACGCTCAAGCCCGGCGACAAGGTCGCGCGTCCTGCCAAGAAGGTTGAAAAACCAGCCGCCGCTGCCAAGGAAAGTCCGTGGGATGAGAAGGGACACAAAAAACGTCCGCCTTCGCGCAGCACCGATACCCGTGCCGGATTGGGCAGCCGCACCGGCGGCAGCGCAGTGCGCGCGCCGCGTCACGACAAACACAGCAAGCCGGATGCGGGACAACATGCATTCTCGTTGCCGACCGAGCCTATTGTGCAGGAAGTGATGGTTCCAGAAACCATCACCGTGGCCGAGTTGGCGCAGAAGATGTCGATCAAGGCGGTGGAGATTATCAAGACCCTGATGAAGATGGGTTCCATGGTCACCATTAATCAAGTGCTGGATCAGGAAACCGCGATGATTCTGGTGGAAGAAATGGGACACAAAGCGGTTCCGGCCAAACCGGACGATCCCGATGCGTTCCTGATGGAAGCGGTCGATCATGCCGATGTGATATTTGAATCGCGCGCGCCGGTCGTCACCGTGATGGGTCACGTTGACCACGGTAAAACATCTTTGCTGGATTACATCCGCCGCACCCGTGTGGCGAGCGGCGAAGCGGGTGGTATCACGCAGCACATTGGCGCATATCACGTCGATACCCCGCGCGGCATGATTACTTTCCTCGACACCCCGGGTCATGAAGCGTTTACGGCGATGCGCGCTCGCGGCGCGAAAGCCACCGACATCGTGATTCTGGTGGTGGCGGCGGACGACGGCGTGATGCCGCAAACCAAAGAAGCGATTCACCATGCCAAAGCGGCGGGCGTGCCCATCGTGGTGGCGGTAACCAAGATTGACAAACCGGATGCCAATTCCGAGCGCGTGCGCCAGGAGCTGGTGGCGGAAGGTGTGGTACCGGAAGATTGGGGCGGCGACGCGATGTTCGTCGAAGTGTCGGCCAAGACCGGACAAGGCATTGACACTTTGCTGGAAGGCATTCTGCTGCAAGCCGAAGTGCTGGAACTGAAAGCGCCGAAGAACACCAGCGCCAAGGGCGTGGTGGTTGAAGCGCGTCTGGACAAGGGTAAAGGCGCGGTGGCGACTTTGCTGGTGCAATCCGGCACGCTGAAACGCGGCGACGCGATTCTGGTCGGCTCTGTTTCCGGTCGTGTGCGCGCCATGTTGGATGAGAACGGCAAGGCCATCCACCAAGCCGGTCCTTCCATCCCGGTCGAGATTCAAGGGCTGTCCGAAGTGCCGGTTGCCGGTGCGGATTTCCTGGTGCTGGCCGACGAAAAGAAGGCGCGCGAAATCGCGTTGTTCCGCCAAGGCAAGTTCCGCGATGTGAAGCTGGCCAAGCAGCAAGCGGCAAAGCTGGAAAACATGTTCGAGCAGATGGGCGAGGGCGAAGTACGCACCCTGTCGCTGATCGTCAAGGCCGACGTGCAGGGTTCGCTCGAAGCTATCGCCAGTTCGTTGCAGAAACTCTCCACGGCAGAGGTCAAGGTTAATCTCATCCACAGCGCGGTGGGCGCGATCACCGAGTCCGATGTCAATCTGGCGCTGGCTTCCAAAGCCATCATCATCGGTTTCAACTCGCGCGCCGATGCCACAGCGCGCCGTCTGGCGGAATCGTCGGGCGTGGATATTCGCTACTACAACATCATCTACGCGATGGTCGATGAGATCAAAGCGGCGCTGTCCGGCATGCTGGCTCCCGAGAAGAAGGAAAGTATCATCGGCATGGTCGAGATTCGCCAAGTGTTCCATATTTCCAAGGTGGGCACGATTGCCGGATGTTATGTCACCGAGGGCTTGATTAAACGCTCCTCCAGCGTGCGCGTGTTGCGCAACAACGTGGTGATTCACACTGGCGATCTGGATTCGTTGAAACGCTTCAAGGATGACGCGAAGGAAGTTAAATCCAATTTCGAGTGCGGCCTGTCCTTGCGCGGCTACAACGATCTGCAAGTCGGCGATTTCCTCGAAGTGTTCGAGATCGTCGAAGTGGCACGGGCACTTTAATGGCCAAAGACTACGCGCGCACGGATCGCATCGCCGAACAAATTCAGCGCGAATTGGCACAACTGATTCGCCTGGAAGTGAAAGATCCGCGCGTGCGCAAAGTCACGTTGACCGGCGTGGAAGTGACCAACGACCACGCCCACGCCAAAGTGTTTTACACCTCGCTGGACGGCAATACTCCCGAGTTGCTGCAAGGCTTGGAGCGTGCCGCCGGATTCTTGCGCAGCCAGTTGGCGCATGCCATGAAACTGCGCATCACGCCGCAGTTGCATTTCCTCTTCGATGCTTCAGTCGAACGCGGCGCGCATCTTTCCCAGTTGATCGATCAAGCGGTTGCGAGTGACAAAAAAGACTGAGCAATTCAGGCGTGTCTCAAGGCCGCTGGACGGCGTGCTGCTGTTCGATAAGCCGCTGGAACTAAGCTCCAACACCGCGCTGCAAAAAGTCCGCCGTCTGTTCAGTGCCGAAAAAGCCGGACACACCGGCACGCTAGACCCGCTCGCTACCGGCCTGCTGCCGGTTTGTTTCGGCGAAGCCACCAAATTCACCATTGCCTTACTCGATGCCGACAAACGCTATCGCGCCACGATACGTCTGGGACAACGCACGACCACCGGCGATGCCGAAGGCGAAGTGACCGAAACGCGCCCCGTGGAAGTGAATGAGGCACAAGTGCTGGCAGTGCTGCAACAATTCATGGGCGAAACCCAACAACTGCCGCCCATGTACAGCGCCATCAAGCATCAGGGTAAACCGCTGTACGAATACATCCGCAAAGGCGAAACGGTGGAGCGCGAACTGCGCACCGTGTTCATCCACGAATTGAAACTGGAACGCTTGCAAGGCAACGAACTGGAATTCAGCGTGCTGTGCAGCAAAGGTACTTATGTGCGCACCTTGGCGGAAGACATCAGCGAACAACTGGGCTGCGGCGGACATCTGATTGCGCTGCGCCGCACCGGCATAGGCGAGTTCAATCTGGACGCTGCTTATACCCTGCCGCAACTCGAAGCGATGGACGCAACGCAGCGCGATGCGTGTTTGCTGCCGCTGGATCGCTTGGTGCAAAACCTGCCGCGTCTGGAGTTGGATGCCGTGCAAGCCAACCGACTGGCGCAAGGCCAACGGCTGGGGCTGACCGATGCCTTCCCCGATGGCAAACGCAGGTTGTACGCGGATGGTTGCTTTATCGGCCTCGGCGATTTGGCCGACGGCAGGCTGAGTCCCAGCCGCTTGTTGTCCGGCATCGCCAAAGCGGCGGCGGTGGTTGATCCGGCTGGATAAATCACAATGCAACAAAATGCGGAAAGCGCGTTTTTGTTTGACTAACCTCGTGGAAACGCCCGTCAATAGGCGTTCTACAGCATGAACTTGATGGAGATGCCCGAATTTATTGCCTTCCCATCAAGTACCTTTGTAAATTTCCGTTTTAACGTTTGTATATTCATACCGCCATTCTCTTTGGAAATAATTGGTGACCACGATTTCTGTCGCCTCTCTTTTAGCTCATCTTTTGTTTTTTCAGTGCGCACTAATTCGTTGGCATCCGCCAAAGTGTTCGGTTACAATGCGCGTCCTTTTACAGGCGCGTAGCTCAGCTGGTTAGAGCACCACCTTGACATGGTGGGGGTCGTTGGTTCGAGTCCAATCGCGCCTACCAATTTTCCGGTAGCGTCCCGAAGTTCTTCTGAAAAAAAGCCATGTTCACATTGAGCCTGCATGGAGAAGAAAGCACTCAGGCTCAGCTCAAGTCTGGTTATTCCTATTGTTTGATCGTGCGTTCCGACACCCAGCGCAAAGCGGTGTTGGATGCGCTTGCCTCGCAACCGGACACGGCGGTTGTCGCCAGCAACGGCGGTCTCATCAGCAATCTGCGCGTGTGGGAGAATCTCGCCCTGCCGGTGCAATACCGAAATATTCATCCGGGCGGCAAATTTGAAGAGAACGTGGTAAATTTGCTGGAGAAGTGCGGTGTGCGCGACGAGCAGACGTTCACCAAGCTGATGTTCAAATTGCCCGATCAATTGTCTCTGTACGAAAAACGTTTGGTTGGTTTTGTGCGCGCGATGCTGATGATGCCGGAGATGATGGTGTATGACTCTTTGCACGAAGGATTGTCTCCCCGAGAGATGGAAAAAACGGCCAAGTTTGATCGCATTTTCCGTTTGTATTATCCGTTTCGCACTTCGGTGTTGCTGAGTTTCGACGAATATCGGGACCCGACCGAACCCAGACAATTGGTGATTAAATTGTGAGATGAAACTACCTAACTTCAATCTAACCACGCTGAATACCGAACGCAAAACCACCCGCTTTATGTGGGTGGCGGTGGCGGTATTGGTGGTGGTATCCGGCATGATCGCTTACCGCCAAGACTATTTTGTGCGCAACACCTCGATTTATTTCTTTGCCCCCAACGCGCAGGGGATCAGCAAAGGCATGGCGGTTAAATTTATCGGTTTCAAGGTGGGCAGCGTGCAGGAAATCAGCATGCAGTCCAACGCGTCGGTCAAGGTCAAATTGTCGCTGGACAACGAATATGTCCGTCTCATCGGGCAGGATGCCAAAGCGCGTTTGACCAAGGAAGCGCTGGTGGGCGAGGGCGTGGTCGAGATCATTCCCGGCGAAGAGCAGGTGCGGCAAGTGGTGCAGAACAGCGTGTTGGAGTTCGAGCGCGGCATTGATGCCGGCGCGTTGGTCGAGCGGCTTACCGGGCAATTACAACCGATTTTGGTCGATGTAAAACAAATCACCTCTGCAATCAACAACCCGCGCGGCGATGTGCAGCAGATTCTGAAAAACCTCAATCAAGTCACCGGCGGATTGCGCGAGACCGTGGTGCATTTCAACACGCTGGCGCAAAACGGCAACCAAAAACTGGACGGCGCTTACGTGAAAGTGGACCGCGCGCTGGATCGCGTCAATTCCAGTTTGGAAACGCTGGACAAGGCGATTCCGAAACTGGTGGGCAAGGCGGACAAGACGCTGGACAACGTGCAGTCGGCGACCGTCGATATCAAACGCATCACCACCGAATCTTCTGACCAGATTCCCGCGCTGGTGCGCAATACCAACGCCCTGGTACAGGACGGGCAGGAAACGCTGAAAGGCGTGAAAAAATCCTGGCTGCTGAATGATTTATTCCCCAGCCCGGAAGAAACGGCGCTGCCCGTGGACGGATATGTGGCTCCGCCGCCAGCCAAACCATGATGAATCTTTTTTTCTCCAAAAGCGGGGTTCTGCTGCTGGTGTTGCTGCTGTCTGCCTGCGGCAGCAAAGAACCCGCCGCGCGCAGTGTGCGCCAGGAACAGGCGGTCGAATTCAACCAGCGCGCGCAACGCGCATTTTTGCGCGGCGAATATCAGGCCGCCGTCGGCTTGTATGAGAGCGCGCTGCAACTGGATGCCGCCATCGAGAACGAAGAAGGCATCGCCGTCAATCTTCTGAATTTGGCCAGGGTTAACCAAACGCTGGGCAAATCTGCGCTTGCGCAACAATATCTGGATCGGCTGTTGGGCGAAAAAGCGTTGCATTTCCCGGCAACACATCTGGCTGCGGCGGCCACGCAATACGGTTTGATTCGTTTGCAGGCGGGCGACGTGGCCAGCGCGAAAACCTGGCTGGATAAAGCGGCGGAATATTGCGCGTCCGACTGTGTCTCCTCCGGCGTGATCGCCAATTTGCGCGCGAATATCGCCATTCAGTCGAATGATAAAGAGCAGGCGCTGGCGTGGAGCGAGCGGGCCGTTTCTGCCAACAAAGACGGCGTGCAGATTGAATATGCCAATGCTTTGCGCCTGTCGGCACAGGCCAGATTGCTGCGCGAAGAATTCGGTGCGGCGCTGCCTTTGCTGGAACAAGCGCTAGGGATAGACAAGACGCTGGGGCTGCCGGACAAAATACGCCAAGACCTGGTGTTTCTGGCGCAAGCCCAGGACAAGCTGGGGCGCAGCGAATTGGCCGCACAGTATCGCGAGCGGGCGGCACGTATTGCTGCCGCTTCGGTGAAGTGAAGGGAGCGCCGCGATGGAACTGAAACTGGGCGCGCTCAAGCTGGAAAATGAAAAGACCCGAATCGGTCTGGGTTTTGTCGTGTGTTTGCTGGTGACAGCCGCGCTGACTTTTTCCAATTTGAGCGAGACCTTGAACCGGAAAATATTGGACCGGCAATTTGTTTTTTTGCGTGACCATTATCCGCGTCCAATCCCCAACGACGCGGTGATTGTCGGTATTGATGAAGCGACCTTCAAAGCATTCAAAGAACCCTACGAATTATGGCATCCCCACTTCGGTAAATTCTTGCAGGCCATGAGCCGCGCCAAGCCTTCTGTGCTCGGGATAGATGTGGCGTTGCCGGAACAATCCTACGACTTTCTGATTCCCAAATATGACCAAAAGCTGACGCAGGGTTTGCTTGCGTTAAGAGCGCAAGCCCCCATCGTGCTTGGGCAGATGTTGGACGAGAACGGCAACTTCCGTTCGGTCTATGCGCCTTTCGTCGAGGCATCCGGCGCGAATGGTTTGGCGACGGTGGTGGTCTGCTCGGAAGCGGACGGGCTGGCGCGCTTTGCCGATCCTAACCAATGTACGGTTAACGCGCGCGGGGCGACGCTGACCGAGGCGATGGCGGCGCATCTGGGCGTGCAACAACCCGCGCGCGGCCTGATCGACTTCAGGGTGGGGGATGAACTGACTTACATGCCTTTCCACAAAGTGTTGGACTTGGCAGACCAAAACGATGACGAGCAATTGGGCAAGATATTCCGAGGCAAGCCGGTGTTGCTCGGCATGATTTTGCCGTTCGAAGATAGAGTGAATTTGCCGGTGGTGCTGGCGGCGTGGGAGCCGGAGAACCGCCATGTATCCACCGTGGCGTGGCATGCGCAGGCGTTGCGTTCCATGCTGGAGCGCGGTTTGATTCAGGAATCGCATCACGATCTGGTGTTGGCGTTGAGCCTGCTCGCGGCCTTGCTTTGGTTCGCGCGCTTGCACTGGTTCAAGTTTGTATCACTGGTGATTTTCCCCATCGTGTTGCTGGCTTATTCGACCTGGAATTTGAGCCAGGCGGCTTATCTGCCGGTGGGCGGCATATTGCTCTCGGGATTTGCCGCATTCGGGCTGCGCTCTGTTTATGAGCTGGTGTTGAAATCGCGCGAGAACAAGGAATTACGCGGCATCTTCGGCAGCTACGTGAGCGCCGAAGCTTTGCGCGAGCTGATCGCGGGCGGCGTGCAATCGCGTCTGGAGGGAGAACGCAAACGCGTGTGTATCCTGTTCGCCGACATTCATAATTTTGGCGCGCGCAGCGAAAGCAGTTCGCCCAAAGAAGTGGTCGCATTGTTGAACGAATATTTCACCGAAATGACGGTGGCCATCCACCAGCACAACGGCACGGCCAGCAAATTCATCGGCGATGCCATCATGGCTTGTTTCGGTGCGCCGCAAGAACTGGTTTGCCCGGAGAAAAACGCATTGGAGGCCGCGCAAGAAATGTTGATCCGCGTGCGCCAGGTGAATGTGCGCTTGAAAGAGCAGGGCATCGCGCCGATTGAAATCGGCATCGGGTTGCACGTGGGCGAAGTGGTGATCGGCCATATCGGTTCCGAATCGCGCCACGAATATACGGCGATTGGCGAGGTGGTGAGCATGGCCGCCAGGCTGGAAGAGCTGACCAAAACTTTGGGCTATCCGGTGGTGTGTTCCAAAGCGGTGGCGAAAAGCGTCGAGCTGTCCGGCGGCCTGACCGAGCTGGGCGAGCAAACGATCAAAGGGGATGGCGTGTTGTCGGTGTGTGGCTGGTATCCGCCTTTGCTTGCGGCGAACTGATGTCCGAACTCTGGCAAAAAGTCAGTCTGTGGTTGAAGCTGGGACAGATAATCCAGACAGCGCAAGGCTGTTTCGCGTTGTGGTGGTATGCAACCAGCCATTACCGCGTGTTAAGAATCGCACCGGTCAAAACTGTATTCCATCGCCAGATATTTTTTACCGGAGTCGAGGCTTGGGGCATCGTCGCGGTGTTCGGTTTTCTGTGCGGCACGCTGGTTATCACTCAGACCACCTCGCTGGTCGGCGGCGACAGCGAACTCACCGTGAAAATTTTGATCTGGACCGTAGTGCGCGAAGTCGGCCCCTTGTTCGCTGCCATCATCATCATCGCGCGCAGCAGCGCGGCCATCGCCTCCGAACTGGCGCTGATGAAAACGCACAACGAAATGACCAGTCTCATCCGCATGGGCATTTCACCGCAAGACTACCTGATTGTGCCGCGCATTTTCGGCGTGACACTGGCCGTGGTGGCGCTGACGATTTACTTTCAAGTTGTCGCCATCGGCGGCGGACTGGCAGTCAGCGCATTGTTCCAAAACGTCTCCTATCTGGATCAGATCGGGCGCTTCCTGAGCACCGTCAAACTCAGCGAATTCGTGCTGGTCGCCTTCAAAGGCTGCCTGTTCGGCATCGCCATCTCCACCATCTCCTGCTACAACGGCATGCAAGCCCAGCCCTCGGTAACCGAAGTGCCCAAAGTCGCCATCCGCGCCGTACTGCAAAGCCTGCTGTTCGTGTTCACGCTGGACGCGTTGATCGCCTACGTCACAATGGCGGGGTGAGTTGCGCTATACTGCGCGCCGCTTGGCGCAGGGTGCGCCCGGTCGAAATTTGAAGTGCGGCGCTCGCCGCATTTGTTTTTAGCAGAGTGAATAAAATGCCTGTCATTATCTTACCGGACGGTTCGCAACGTAGTTATCCCAACCCCGTGACTGTGGCCGAAGTCGCGCAAAGCATAGGCGCAGGTTTAGCGCGTGCCGCGCTGGCGGGCAAGGTGGACGGGGTGCTGGTGGATACGTCGCACTTGATTTCCGCCGATGCCAAGCTGGCGATCATCACCGACAAAGATGCCGATGGCCTCGATCTGATTCGCCATTCCACGGCGCACTTGTTGGCGTATGCGGTGAAAGAGCTGTTCCCCGAGGCGCAGGTGACTATCGGGCCGATGATTGAAAACGGTTTTTATTACGACTTTGCCTATTCGCGCCCTTTCACACCGGAAGATTTGACGGCCATCGAGAAGCGCATGGCGGAGTTGGCCAAGAAGGATTTGCCGGTAACACGCAAGGTGGTGCCGCGCGACGAGGCGGTGGCTTATTTCAAATCGCTGGGCGAGAAATACAAAGCCGAGCTGATTGAATCCATTCCTGCCGATCAGGATGTGTCGCTATATACCGAAGGCGAGTTCACCGATTTGTGTCGCGGCCCGCACGTACCTTCGACCGGCAAGCTGAAGGTGTTCAAGCTGATGAAGGTGGCCGGTGCGTATTGGCGCGGCGATTCGAAAAACGAGATTCTGCAACGCATCTACGGTACGGCCTGGGCGAAGAAGGAAGACCTCGACGCGTATCTGATGCGTTTGGAAGAAGCCGAGAAACGCGACCACCGCAAGCTGGGTAAATTGCTCGATCTGTTCCACATGCAGGACGAAGCGCCGGGCATGGTGTTCTGGCATCCCAAAGGTTGGGCGATGTGGCAGGTGATCGAGCAGTACATGCGCGCTGTGTATCGCAACAACGGTTATCAGGAAATTCGCTGCCCGCAAATCATCGACCGCGTGTTGTGGGAAAAATCCGGCCATTGGGAACACTACAAGGCCAACATGTTTACCACCGAGTCGGAGAAACACGACTACGCCATCAAGCCGATGAACTGCCCCGGCCATGTGCAAGTGTTCAATGCCGATTTACGTTCTTACCGCGAATTGCCGCTACGTTATGGTGAATTTGGTTCGTGCCACCGCAACGAGCCTTCCGGCGGGCTGCACGGTCTGATGCGCGTGCGCGGTTTCGTGCAGGACGACGGCCACATTTTTTGCACCGAAGCGCAGATAGAATCCGAAGTGACGGCGTTTAACGCATTGGTGCTCAAGGTTTACAAGGACTTCGGTTTTCACGACGTGGTGGTGAAGTTGGCGTTGCGCCCTGAGGGTAGGGTAGGCTCCGACGAAATCTGGGATAAGTCCGAGAATGCCTTGCGCGCGGCGTTGAGCGCCTCCGGCATGACTTGGGAAGAATTGCCGGGCGAGGGTGCGTTCTACGGCCCGAAGATCGAATTCCATATCAAGGATGCGATTGGCCGTTCCTGGCAGTGCGGCACGATTCAGGTGGACTTCTCCATGCCGGGTCGCTTGGGCGCTGAGTTTGTCGATGAAGACAACACCCGCAAAGTGCCGGTGATGTTGCATCGCGCGATACTGGGTTCGCTGGAGCGCTTTATCGGCATTTTGGTTGAGAATCATGCTGGGGCATTGCCGTTGTGGCTGGCTCCGGTGCAGATGGTGGTGATGAATATCTCGCAGGCGCAGGAGCAATATGCCGAAAAAGTGACGGAAACGCTGCGTTCATCCGGTCTGCGCGTGCAATCGGATTTGCGCAACGAGAAGATTACCTATAAAATCCGCGAACATAGCTTGCAGAAGTTACCTTACCAGCTGATTATCGGCGACAAGGAAATGGCTGCAGGTCTCGTTGCCGTGCGATCCCGAACAGGTGAAGACCTTGGGCAGATGTCGGTGGAGGCGCTGTTACAGCGCTTGCAAGCCGAGCTGCATGTGGAAAGCGCGGTTTAATTTTTTAATGGAGAATTTCCAATAGCACAGGATAAGTCGCAGCGTATCAATGAGCAGATAACAGCACCGCAGGTGCGGCTCATCGGCGCGGAGGGAGAGCAGGTTGGTGTCGTGGCAATCGCGGAAGCATTGCGCATGGCGGACGAAGCGGAATTGGATCTGGTGGAGATCGCGCCTTTGGCCGAACCGCCAGTTTGCCGGATCATGGATATCGGCAAATTCAAATACGCGGAAGCCAAGAAACAGCACGAAGCCAAACTAAAGCAGAAGCAAGTTCAGATCAAAGAGATCAAGTTTCGTCCGGGTACGGATGAAGGCGACTACAACATCAAGTTGCGCAACCTGATCAAATTCCTGGCTGATGGCGACAAAACCAAAATCACCCTGCGCTTCCGTGGGCGCGAGATGGCGCACCAGGAAATAGGCATGAAGCTGATCGAGCGCATCCGGGGCGATTTGGACGAACATGGCGTGGTCGAGCAGTACCCCAAGATGGAAGGCCGTCAGATGGTGATGGTGCTCGGGCCGAAGAAGAAATAAGTTTGTATCGCAACGGAGCAAGGGACTTGCCGTTGCGGTGGTTGTGCAAAGAGTCCCGCATAAGTGGTTTCGGGTTTTCAAGTGTTTCTGTCAGAAACCTCCCGACATCATCAAATAAAATGGAGTTGTCATGCCAAAGATGAAAACCAAAAGCAGTGCGAAAAAACGCTTCGTCGTTCGCCCTGGTGGCACTATCAAACGCGGTCAAGCGTTCAAGCGCCACATCCTTACCAAGAAAACCACCAAGAACAAGCGTCAACTGCGCGGCTCTACCGGTGTCCATGAAACCAACACAGCATCGGTTCGCGCCATGATGCCTTACGCGTAAGGAGTAGAACATGCCAAGAGTAAAACGTGGTGTAACGGCGCGTGCGCGCCATAAGAAAATTCTGAATCTGGCCAAGGGTTATCGTGGTCGCCGCAACAGCGTTTATCGCATCGCCAAAGAAGCGGTGATGAAGGCTGGTCAATATGCTTACCGCGACCGTCGTCAACGCAAGCGCCAGTTCCGCACTCTGTGGATCGCGCGTATCAATGCGGCTGCACGTGAACAAGGCATGGCGTACAGCGTGTTCATGAACGGCCTGAAGAAGGCGATGATCGAGATTGATCGCAAGGTGCTGGCTGATCTGGCCGTGTTCGACAAGGCTGCGTTTGCGCAGATCGTCGCACAAGCCAAAGCCAGCCTAGCCGCGTAAGTACTGCGCTAAATAAAAAAGGAGGCTTCATGCCTCCTTTTTTTGTTTCAAGATTAAATAATGCAAGAACTCAAAAAAATTCTGGATGACGCACTGCAAAGCTTCGCCGCGATAGAAGACGCGGCAGAGCTGGAAAATGCCAAGGCGCGTTATCTCGGCAAGGATGGCAGTTTGACCGGCCTGTTGAAGGGCTTGGGCAAACTTTCCGCCGAAGAGCGCCCGGCAGCCGGTGCGCGTATCAATCAAATCAAACAACAGATCGAAGCAGCGCTGAATGCGCAGCGCGATGCCATCCAGACTCGTGCGCTGAACGCCAAGCTGGCAGCGGAGTCGCTGGACGTGACGCTGCCGGGGCGCGGTGTTGGCGTGGGCGGATTGCATCCGGTGACGCGCACGCTGGAACGCATCGAAGCGTTGTTCCATTCCATCGGTTATGACGTGGCGGAAGGCCCGGAAATCGAAAACGATTTTTACAATTTCACCGCGCTGAACATTCCCGCCGATCATCCGGCGCGTGCCATGCACGACACTTTCTACATCGACGAGCAACATGTGTTGCGCACGCATACCTCGCCGATCCAGATCCGCTATATGCAAGCGCATATTGCGAAATACCGGCATCTGGATGTTATGCCGGACATTCGCATCATCGCGCCGGGACGCGTCTATCGCGTGGATTCCGATGCCACCCATTCGCCCATGTTCCATCAGGTCGAAGGCTTGTGGGTTGGCGAGCGCGTGAGTTTTGCCGATTTGAAAGGCGTGATCGCCGATTTCCTGCAAAACTATTTCGAGACCGAAGACATGCAAGTGCGCTTCCGTCCCTCGTTCTTCCCGTTCACCGAACCGTCGGCTGAGATGGACATGAGCTGGAAAGGCGGTTGGCTGGAAATTGGCGGCTGCGGCATGGTGCATCCGAACGTGTTGAAACATGTTGGCATCGACAGCGAAAAATATATCGGCTTCGCCTTCGGTATGGGTGTGGAGCGTCTGGCCATGTTGCGCTACGGCGTGAACGACCTCAGATTGTTCTTCGAGAACGACCTGCAATTCCTCAAGCAGTTTAATTAAATATGCAATTCTCTGAATCCTGGCTGCGTACCTTCGTCAATCCTTCGCTTACTAGCGAGGAGTTGTCTCACCTGTTAACCATGGCCGGGCTGGAAGTGGAAGAAATGTCTGCCGTTGCGCCCGACTTCGACAAGGTCGTAGTGGCGCAGGTGCTGACCAAAGACAAGCATCCCGATGCGGACAGACTGAACGTACTGACCGTGGATGTTGGTCAAGCTGAACCGCTAAGCATCGTGTGCGGCGCGGGGAATGTGACCGTCGGTATGAAAGCGCCGTGCGCGCTGGTCGGCGCGAAGTTGCCCGGCATCGAAATCAAACAAGCCAAGGTGCGCGGTATCGCTTCTTTCGGCATGATGTGTTCGGACAAAGAACTCGGTCTGGCGGAAGAAAGTGCAGGACTGCTGGAGCTGGCTGCCGATGCCATCGTTGGGCAAAACATCCGCGAACACTTTGATCTGGACGATCACCTAATCACGCTCAAGCTTACGCCGAACCGCAGCGATTGCCTGTCGCTGCAAGGCATCGCGCGCGAAGTGGCGGCATTGACGGGCGCAACGGTACAGGCCATTCCACAAGCTTCTTTCAAACCAAGCAGCGGCATCACGCGCAAGGTCAAGGTCACAGCATCCGCCGCATGTCCGCGATACAGCGGACGTGTGATCGCAGGTGTTAATGCCAAAGCGGTAACGCCGGAATGGATGGTGCAACGTCTGGAGCGCAGCGGTTTGCGCAGCATCAGCGCGCTGGTGGATGTGACCAACTATGTGCTGCTGGAGTTGGGGCAGCCGCTGCATGCTTTCGATCTGAACAAGTTGAACGGCGACATCGAAGTGCGTTT
>JAGVNQ010000053.1 GCA_020053195.1 Sideroxydans sp. | reverse complement strand
TCAACTGGATTCCCGCCTGCGCGGGAATGACGGTAATTATTGATTTGCTTGAATCAAACCACCGCCACGCGCGGCGCACCTTGTTTCATCTCCCCCACCACCGCCGCCTGCGCAAATCCCGCTGCGCGGAAACACGCCAGCACTTCGTCGGCATGTTCCGGCGCGACTGCGACCAGCAAGCCGCCGCTGGTTTGCGGGTCGGACAGCAGTTTCTTTTGCCACACCTGGATGTCGAACGCGCAATCCACTTCATGGCCGTAGCTCACCAGATTGCGCCCCACCGCGCCGGGCACGATGTCTTGCTGCACCAGCGGCAAGGCTTCCGACAGCACCGGCACGTTGGCGAATTTCACTTCTGCGCCCAAGCCCGAGCCTCTGCACATTTCCAGCAAGTGTCCGAACAAGCCGAAACCGGTCACGTCGGTCAGCGCATGCACGCCCGGCATGGCGGCCAGCGCGCTGCCGACTTTGTTCAGTTGCGTGGTGGTGGCAATCAGTTGCGCGTAGCCCGCGTCGGACAGGATTTCTTTCTTCAATGCCGCCGCCAGCACGCCCACGCCCAGCCCTTTGCCGAGGATCAGCACATCACCTGCTTGCGCCGAGCTGTTCTTTTTCAGGTGATCCGGGTGTACCACGCCCAGCGCCACCAGACCGTAGATTGGCTCTTGCGAATCAATCGAATGGCCGCCCGCCAGCGGAATACCGGCATCACGGCACACTGACTCGCCGCCCTGCAAAATCTTGCGAATGGTTTCCGGCGACAGCTTGTCGATGGGCATGCCGACGATGGCCAGCGCCATGATCGGCGTGCCGCCCATGGCATACACGTCGGAGATGGCGTTGGTGGCCGCGATGCGCCCGAAGTCGAACGGGTCATCCACGATGGGCATGAAAAAATCGGTGGTGGCGATGATCGCCTGTTGATCGTTGAGGCGATACACCGCCGCATCGTCGCTGGTTTCCGTGCCCACCAGCAGATTGGGGAACGGCAATTTCTTTTGCGCTTCGCCCAAAATTTGTTGCAACAACGCCGGTGCTATTTTGCAGCCGCATCCGCCACCGTGCGACAATCGGGTCAATTTCACTTCAGACACATTCACTCCTGTTTCATTATGGGTACATCAAAAATTTCAAACTTCGTCATTCCCGCGAAGGCGGGAATCCAGCGATTTTATTCAAAATGCCTTTTGCGTTTGTCCTTGCTGCGCAAGGGATTTATTTTTAGCTGGATTCCCGCCTTCGCGGGAATGACGGTCAGGTAATATTACTCATGTTATTCAGAACCGCGAACCTATCACAACTCGGCGAATTCGACGAAATCATCGACGCGCGCACGCCTGCCGAATTCGCCGACGACCACATCCCCGGCGCGATCAACTGCCCGGTGTTGTCGGACGAGGAGCGCGTCACCGTGGGCACGTTGTACAAGCAAGTGTCGCCGTTCGAGGCGCGCAAAGTGGGCGCGGCGCTGGTGGCAAAAAACATCGCGCACCATTTGGAAACCCACTTCGCCACCCACCCGAAATCGTGGCGACCACTGATCTATTGCTGGCGCGGCGGACAGCGCAGCGGCGCGATGAGCATCATCCTCGCGCAAGTCGGCTGGGCGGCGCACAAACTGGAAGGCGGCTACAAAACCTATCGCCGCCACGTGCTGGATCAACTCGATGCCCTGCCCGGTCAATTCACTTTCCGCGTGATCTGCGGTGCAACCGGCTCAGGCAAAAGCCGCCTGCTCGCCGCGCTCGCCGAGACAGGCGCGCAAGTGCTCGACCTCGAAGGACTGGCGCAACATCGCGGCTCGGTGCTGGGCGGCTTGCCGCTGCAAGACCAACCTTCGCAAAAATGGTTCGACACCACGCTGGTGCAAACACTGCAAAGTTTCGATGCGTCAAAGATCGTGTACGTGGAAGCCGAGAGCAACAAGATAGGCCGTCTCGCCCTGCCCGCCGCGCTGTTCGAGGCCATGCACACCAGCGAATGCCTGCTGCTGGACACCACGCCGGAGGCGCGCATCAAACTGCTGCTGCAAGACTACCGCCATCTCATAGCCAACCCCGCACTGCTCACCGAAAAACTGCAAGTGCTGCTACCGTTCCACGGCCACCAGCGCCTGGAACACTGGAACGACCTGATCCAAGCCGAAGACTTCGCCGCGCTGGTGAGCGAACTGCTGGAACAACACTACGACCCCAGCTACCTGCGCGCACTGTGCAAACATTACACCCGGCTGGAACAGGCGAAACACTTGGCGCTGAGCGATTTATCGGAAGAGGCGTTGATGGAAGTGGCGCGGGGTTTATAGATCTTGCTGAAATTTTGTAGGTCGGGTTAGCGCAGCGTAACCCGACAATGCCAAAAATTTAACAAGCTGCGTCGGGTTACGCTGCGCTAACCCGACCTACAGAGTTACTAGAAGCGGTTTGCCCGCAAGCCAATAAATACGGGCATCTCCACGATGCACTTGATGTATATCGCCTATTGACGGGCGTTTACACGAGGCGGATGTTTTAGTTATTTCTTGCCGCAAAATTTTGCGGCTAAATGAGCGACGGGTAATAACCCGAAGCGGTCATACAAAATCGAGAGTTAGGTGCATTAGGGTTCACGAATCTCGCGAATGCGCAGATGGTTTTCCATCTTTTCTGGCTCGAATTCCCATATGCCATCCCACGCCACCTCAATGACTTTGTATCTACTTGAACTAAAATTATCAGCCTCTATCGCCAATTCAAATCGCACTGCCTCATCTTTCCCTACCAAGCCAGCAAAATTATTGGGGGTCGAATACAACGCCAGACGAAAGGCAGAATCGCCTTCGCGAATGTTTCCTAAGTCCACTATTTGCTCTTTCGTCACTGCAACTAAAGTTGGTGCAAAACTCGCTGGTGCCCATATCAACTGAGACGGAACTACTAGTGGAGAAGGATGAAAGACATTGTCTGGCCCTCTACGACTGATTCCCATTAAGAGAACCCTGCAATTCTTAATTGGCAACCATGGTCGTTTATTGATAACTTTTAGATGGTAAAACATTCCTCGACCCACTTGCTGCCCCAATTGCGAGGTAAGTAAATTTGGATCACCACGAAAATTGTTGTGTGCGCCGATTTCTAACTTCGTTGGTGATAACCAAGAACGTATCCGCTCTCCCCAGATAGCGAGGATAGCAACAGCTATAGTTCCAAATGCGGTAGCGATGTCTATTACTATCTTGAAGCAGCTTTCAGTTGTCATAGTGACTCCTTAATTCATAAATTTCCATAACTGCAGGACATCTGCGACCATTTGTTGTGGCCAAAACAAGTCCACCGCAACTATTTGGCAAGAACCAATCTTTAACAAACGCTATATTCAAAAACCCCAACTGCCTGAAGATGCCCGTCAATAGGCGTTCTACACACACCGCATAATGCAGATCGCCTATCGATGCGCCTTCGCAAGCAGTTGTGTTTTTAAAATCAACTACTGACCGGCACTCGCGCCGTCAGCGCGCACAGCAATTCATAACTGATCGTCCCCGCCGCTTGCGCGACTTCGTCCACCGGCAATCCTTCGCCCCACAGCACCACGCGGCTGCCAATTTGTGCGTCGGGGATGTTGCTCAAGTCCACCGCCAGCATGTCCATCGACACGCGCCCCAGGGTGCGCGTGCGTTGGCCGTTGACCAGTATCGGCGTGCCATTGGGGGCATGGCGCGGGTAGCCGTCGGCGTAGCCGCAGGCGACGGTGCCGATGCGCATGGTGTGTTCGGCGCGGAAGAGTGAGCCGTAGCCGACGCTGTCGCCACTGCGCAGTTCGCGCACGCTGATGAGTTCGCTGCTCAGGGTTTGCACGGCTTGCAGGCCGAGTTGTTGCGCGCTGCTGTCGGCGAACGGCGAGCT
>JAGVNQ010000289.1 GCA_020053195.1 Sideroxydans sp. | reverse complement strand
CGATGTCGCAAGCGTTGCAGGAATATCCCGCGATGCGCGAGCAATTTCTCGGCTTGCACCATGACTTGGCAAGTGACCCGCAAAGCGAAACCGTGCAGATGCTGGCGCGCATCGGCTATGCGGAAAACACGCCGCCCGCGCCGCGCCGAAAGCTGGACGATCTACTTATTGGGAGCGCGACATGAACCCGCCCACGCTAAAGCAAACGCGCACCCGCGACCGCGCCGCGACCGAAGAAAAAATTATTGATGCGGTCGGAAAGATATTGGCGCGCGACGGATTCTCTGCGCTCGGCATCAACGAAATCGCGCGCCAAGCCGGGGTGGACAAAGTGCTCATCTACCGCTACTTCGGCGGCTTGCCCGAGTTGTTGCGCGCCTTTGGCGAACGCGGAAATTTCTGGCCCAGCATAGACGAACTGCTGCCGGACATCGCGGCGTTGCGCGAAAAACCGTTGCACGAATTGCTGGGCGCATTCCTGTCGCGCTTCATTGATGCCTTGCGCCAACGCCCGCTGACCATCGAAATATTGGCGATGGAAATCGACGCGCCCAACGCGCTGTCGCAAGTGCTGGACGAAGTGCGCGAAGACTGGGGGCGGCAAGTCGCGCAGGTGCTGGGCGGCGACACGCACCCGGACGCGCTCGAACTCAATGTCAGCATCAACCTGATCGTGGCGGGCGCGCTGCATTTGATGGTGCGCGCGCGGCGCACGGTGGCGTGGGGCGGCATCCCGATTCAGGAAGAGTGCGGCTGGGATGCGATCAAACACGGCATCGCGTGGCTGGTGCCGCGCATGCTTAACCACGGAGAAATACCCGATGAAAAATAATTTGAAAAAAATATTAGTGCCGATTTTGCTAGTCCAACTCTCCGCCTGCGCCAGCGTCCTGCCCGGCGAACCGGCGAAGGACAACGAACTGAGTTTGATCCGGCAAGACAAAACTACGCGGCTCTACGCGCGTCCCGGTTTCGATCCGCAGCGCTTCGGCGAATACGCGCTGGATCGCGTGGAAGTGCAAGTCACCGCGTCAGCGAATGCCCTTCAAAAAATCGAGCAAGAGAAACTTGGCGCGCAACTGCAAACGCAACTGCGCCAACTCATCGCGCCGCCCGCTTCCGCCGCGCGCCTGAACATGGAAGTCCGCCTGCACGACATCGAGCCGGTGACCCCGGCCTTGAACATGGTCAGCATCGTGCTGGCGTTCGTACCGCTGGACACGGGCGCGATGACGCTGGAAACCACTTACCGCGATGTTGACGGCGTGGTGCAGGCGCGCAGGATAGAGCGGCTTTCTGGTAGCATCTTCAACATCAAAGCGAGCTTTTCGGAATACGGCCAACACAAAATTGTGCTGAGCGAATGGGCGCAAAATTGCGCGTTGAGCGAGGCCTGTTTAAGCGCGACCGCAGAATAAATTAATGAGGTAATCCCCCTGCTTTTCTGGGGGACTCAGTAAGGTTTGACTGTGTGATACGGTCTGCGTGATACATGCTTCATTCCCTCCTCTTCAAGGGGAGGGTTAGGGTGGGGATGGGGTATGGTGTTGCGGTTTTGCATAGTTCAACCCCACCCCCACCCCCATCCCAACCTTCCCCCTGAAGGGGAAGGAGCAAAAGTCAGCCGCCTTGGGCGGCCCATGGTTTTACAGCCCCTTTGAGGGGTTCCCCCTATAAGCCTTTGGCATTGCCGGAGGTAATTTAACTTAGTGAGGATGGTTTGACTGAAACGAACGACAAACTGCGCATCGACAAATGGCTGTGGGCGGCGCGATTTTTCAAGACGCGCGCGCTGGCGGTGGATGCAGTGGAGAGCGGCAAAGTCACGATGAACGAGGCGCGCCTCAAACCCGCCAAGACCGTCGGCGCGGGCGACATGCTGGTGATTCGTCTCGGCCAATATCATTTTGAAATCGAAGTGCTGGGCATATCCAACCGGCGCGGCCCCGCACCGGAAGCACAGAAACTCTACCGCGAAACCGAAGCCAGCCGCGCGCGCCGCGCCGTGATCGCCGAACAGAACAAAGCCCTTCCGCTGCCCACGTTCAAAGGCCGTCCCACCAAACGCGACCGGCGCGAAATCGAACGCTTGCAAAGCGGCGGTAAAAGCGGCCACAAAAGCCCGTGGGGTGATTTTGAATAAGCCATCGCGTGGAGAGGCGCATGGATAGGCGATCTACGTCATTCATATCGCGTAGATGCCCTATTCATGCGCTTCTCCATGATGTTTGCTTTTGAAAATGTATAAATTCTGGGTTGCGTAGGGTGCGCTCGCGCACCGAATGGTTTGTTGCGCAAGCTGGTGCGTTCAATTACTGGATAAATAAACAACAAGGAAAATGAAATGCCGCTCGCCAAAATCGAAGTCCGCAAAATCTGGCCGCCCGCGCAAGTGCAGGCGATCATCGAGGCCATCTACGATGCACAGCGCGAATCGTTGCAACTTCCCGCGCATGACCGGCAGATACGCTTTATCGAACACAGGCCGGAACATTTCCACATCCCGCCCGGCAAGAGCGAAAATTTCACACTGGTCGAAATCACCTTGTTTGCCGGACGTGGCATTGAAGCCAAGCGCGCGCTGTATCGGGCTATCGTGAACAACCTCGGCGTACTCGGCATCGCACCGGACGATGTGTTCATCGTGCTCAACGAGGTGGCGCTGGAGAATTGGGGCATTCGCGGCGGCGTGCCCGCATCGGAAGTGGAGTTGGGTTTCAAGGTGAATTTGTAGCAGCCGCACACATCATTCTTTCCCAATTTGGTGTTCGTGTTCGCTATGCTGGTGGGCGCGGTTCTGGGTACACTGTCCACTTCCGTACAACTAATCGGCGGATTACTGGTGATATGCGGCGTGACCGCGAACCTTGCAACCTGTTCGCCAACCAATCAAAACTCAGAAAAAAACTCAGTAAAAAAACTCAGTAAACACCATCATGTACCTCACCCCACAATTTGAAGAATTGCGAGTCGGAGTTCTGCAACAACTGATGCATGCGCACCCGCTCGCGACGGTGGTCACGCTGTTGTCGGTCGGCATCAACGCCGATCACATCCCATTGCATCTATCGCGTGAGGAGGGAGAGTTCGGCACGCTGCGCGGGCATATCTCGCGCACCAACCCGGTGTGCGGCGATCTGGTTCAGGATGTGGAAGCATTGGCCATATTCCACGGCCCGGAAATCTACATCCCGCCGTCGTGGTATCCCACCAAGCGCGAGCACGGCAAGGTTGCGCCAACCTGGAATTTTTCGGTGGCTCATGCTTATGGCACGTTGCGCATTGTCGATGATGCCGTGTGGCTGCGGAATCATCTTGAAGCACTGACCAACCAGCAGGAAGCATCACAAACCGAACCGTGGGCGGTAGCGGATGCTCCGCAGGAATTTACCGTCCGTATGATTGAAAGACTCGTCGGCATCGAGATCGTCATCAGCAAACTGATAGGCAAAAGCAAAGCCAGCCAGAATCAGCCCGCGCAAAATCAAGCAGGTGTAATAACCGGACTCAAGTGCGTTGGCAGCAGTAACGCGCTGGATATGGCCGCGCTGGTCGAGAAACTTTCGCGCTAAATTCGCTAACTGAGCATTACTTCCGCACCTTACGCAGCAAAACATTTTTGCGATTCACTTTTCCCTCCATGACCGACCCAATCAAAAAAAGTAAATGGCGCAGCATTGCCATCGAGGTGTTGCTATTCGTGGTGGTGGTCGCGGGCATACGCCTTTGGCAGCAGCGCGATATGGTTAGCGGTGTTGCGCCTGTGTTGCAGGGCGTGACGCTGGCGGGCAAACCTTATCAGTTGCCTGCGCATCCCGAGCGACCGGTGCTGGTGCATTTCTGGGCGACATGGTGTCCGGTTTGTCGCGCTGAGCAGGGTTCAATCGCAGCGCTCGCGCGCGACAATCCCGGCTTTATCAGCGTCGCCATGCAAAGCGGTACACCGCAACAAGTGACTCAATATATGAGCGAGCAAGGCATCAACTTTCCGGTGATAAACGACCCCGATAGCAGCATTTCAACCGCGTGGGGCGTACATGCTGTGCCCGCCAGTTTCATCATTGCGCCGGATGGGCAGATTCGTTTTGTTGAGGTGGGGTACACCACGGAAATTGGCATCAGATTGCGGCTGTGGTGGGCGGGGATTTGAATTTTATCCGCTGAAAATAATTACCCGTCATTCCGGCGAAGGCCGGAATCCAGCGAAAAAAACTCCCCGCGAATGCGGGTCAACATTGCTGTTTTGTCCGCTACGCGGAGTATTTGTTTTGCTGGATTCCGGCCTTCGCCGGAATGACGGATAAGTCGGTTTCCTGTGTTTTCAGCTATTCGTGCCGCAACGCCTCTATCGGATCAAGCCGCGCCGCGCGTCTCGCGGGGACGTAGCCGAAGATCACGCCGATGGCGGCGGAGAAGCCGAAGGCCAGCAGGTTGATGGCGGGGTCGAACAGGAACGGCAGTCCCAGTAAACTTGACAGGCCGTAGCAGGCGAGTGCCGCCAGCAATATGCCGATCAATCCGCCGAATGCGGACAGCACCACCGCTTCGGTGAGGAATTGCATCAGCACTTCTTTTTCCAGCGCGCCGATGGCGAGGCGGATGCCGATTTCGCGCGTGCGTTCGGTGACCGACACCAGCATGATGTTCATGATGCCGATGCCGCCGACCAGCAGGCTCACGGCGGCCACCGCGCCCAGCAGCGCGGTCATGGTGCCGATTGCGCCGGACAGCGTTTTGGCGATTTCCTTGGTGTCCATCACGTCGAAATTGTCGTCTTCGTTGTCCGCCAGTTTGCGCCGCTCGCGCATCAGCGCCTTGATGTCGGCGATCACGTCTTCGGAAGATGCGCCGTCCGCCATCGACACCAGAATCATGTTCACATCTTGTTTGCCGGTCAGTCGCCGCTGCACGGCACGCAGCGGCATCAGTACGGTGTCGTCCTGATCGCGCCCCATGCCGCTTTGTCCTTTGGCGGCGAGCACGCCGATGACTTCGCAGGAGAAATTTTTGATGCGCATTTCTTCGCCCACGGGACTGCGTTCGCCGAACAATTCTTTCTGCACCGTCGCGCCGATCACGCATACCGCTTTGCCGGCGCGTTCTTCGGAAACGTAGAACGCGCGTCCTTCTGCCAGCGTCCAGTTGCCCGCCGCAAAATATTCGCTATCAGTGCCGGTGATGGAAGACATCCAGTTGCGCGTGCCCACCACCAACACTACCGAGCGGCTCACCGACGGCGCGACCGCGTTGAGCGATCCGATCTGGCTTTTGATCGCCTCCACATCATCCATGCCGAACGCGGGCGCGCCAGAACTGCTGCTGCCCGGCCCCATGCGCTGGCCGGGGCGCACCATCAGCAAGTTGCTGCCCAAGCTGGAGATTTGATCCGACACCGATTGCGTCGCGCCGTTGCCCAGCGTGACCATAGTGACCACCGCCGCCACGCCGATCACAATGCCCAGCACGGTGAGAAAAGAGCGCATCAGATTGCGCCGGATTTCGCGCAGCGCGAGTAGTAATGTCGTCCAGCCCATTTAGTTGCAACTCCTGAAAAAACTTTTAGCCGCGGATGGACACGGATTGAACACGGATAAAAATCCAGGAGACTGAATATTCCCTCCCCCTTGTAGGGGGAGGGCTAGGGTGGGGGTAGAAACGCTATCTTTCCACAACTCTACCCCCATCCTAACCTTCCCCCTGCAAGGGGGAAGGAACAAGCTCAGTTCTGTCATTGAATATTCGTACCCACAGGGCACAAGAACCTCTTCGAGGTGTTTCATCCGTGTTCATCCTTGGCTGAATCATGTTTTGAATTGGCAGTGTCGCTTTCGACATGCCCATCGACGAAATGCACGATGCGTTTGGCGTAGGCGGCGATGTCCGGTTCGTGCGTCACCATCAGAATCGTGATGCCCTGATCGCGGTTCATGCCGACCAGCAGATCCATGATTTCGTGGCCGCGCTTGGAATCCAGATTGCCGGTAGGTTCATCGGCGAGCAGCACTTTTGGGTTGGTCACGATGGCGCGCGCGATGGCTACGCGCTGCTGCTGGCCGCCGGAAAGTTCCGATGACGTATGGTGTTCCCAGCCGTTGAGTCCGACCGAGGCCAGCGCGGCTTTGGCCGTGCGGTGGCGCGCTTCGGCAGACTCGCCGCGATACAACAATGGCAGCTCGATATTCTCCAGCGCCGAGGTGCGCGCCAGCAGATTGAAGCCCTGAAACACGAAGCCGAGATAATCGCGGCGCAACAAGGCGCGCTGGTCACGCGATAAATTTTCCACATGTTGTCCGTCGAAAATATATGCGCCGGAAGTCGGTGTATCCAGACAGCCGAGAATATTCATCGCCGTCGATTTTCCCGAACCGCTGGGCCCCATGATCGCCACGAACTCGCCCTGCTGCACCGACAAATCCACACCGCCCAGCGCCTGAAAAGCTGCCTGTCCCTGACCGTAAGTCTTGGTGATGGCGGACAGGGTGATGATGGGTGCAGCGGCGGCAGAGAGATTAGATTGGTTCATTTTGAACATCTCATTTAGTGACGACTAAATCTTTGCAATTTGCGACAAATATTTTCACGCGGAGACGCGGGGACGCGGAGAAATCTGAAATGCGCTCGTTTTGCTTTCTCCGCGAACTCCGCGCCTCCGCGTGAAATTTTCTAGTTTCTGTTCGCCTGGAATAACATACGGATGCGGAGAAATTCGCACCTACACTAGTACCGCAATTCATTTCGCGGCCTTCTGCGTGCCGGTAATCACGACCATGCCGGGCAACAATTCGCCGCTGACGATCTCGGTGAAGCGACCGTTGCTTAATCCGGTTTTAACTTCGATGGCGACGGGTTGCTTGTCGCGCAAAATCCAGACCTGTTTGCTCGCGCCAGCGGAATTTTCTTTCACCTGTTTTGGCTGCGAGGGAGGGCGCGGCATCAGGCCGGAAACGAACGAACCTTTCTTTTCCGCTTGCGTTGTGGAGGCGGGCGTGAAACGCAGCGCCGCGTTGGACACCAGCAACACGCCCACACGATTGGCCGTGGAAATTTCCGCCGTGGCCGTCATGCCGGGGCGCAGGCTCAGGTCGCGGTTGGATACTTTGAGAATGGTTTTGTATGTCACCACGCCGTCCGTGGTTTGCGCGCCGTAGCCCACGCGCAAAATCTGCGCCGGATATTTGCGTCCCGGCCAGGCATCCACGCTAAAGCTGGCGGGCTGTCCGGTTTGCACCTGACTCACATCGGCCTCGTCCACGTTCACCTGCAATTCCATGTTGGCCAAATCTTCCGCCAGCGTGAACAGCACCGGCGCTTGCAGCGAAGCGGCCACGGTTTGCCCCGGCTCGATTTTGCGCGTGAGCACGATGCCGTTGATCGGTGAGCGAATGCTGGCTTTGGATAAATTAGTTTGATCTGAACGCAAGGAGGCGACCGCCTGCGCCGCTTGGGCGCGCGCGCTGGCCTCATTCGCTTCGGCGCGCGCAAACGTCGCCACCGCAGCATCCAGTTCG
>JAGVNQ010000191.1 GCA_020053195.1 Sideroxydans sp. | reverse complement strand
GGCATTGCAAAACCTGTTCCTTCCCCCTTGCAGGGGGAAGGCTAGGATGGGGGTAGAGTTTTGGAACAATAGCGTTTCTACCCCCACCCTAACCCTCCCCCTGCATGGGGGAGGGGATGAGATTGTTAACCTGATGGAATCTGATTTTTAACGAACAAACATGACACAATTTTTTTCCATCCACCCCGACAACCCGCAGCCGCGTTTAATCAAACAAGCGGCAGAGATGTTGCGCAACGGCGCGGTGATCGTGTATCCCACCGATTCCGGCTTTGCGCTCGGCTGTCATCTGGACGACAAGGATGCAGTGACGCGCATCCGCCAGATTCGCGGCTTGGACGACAAACATCTGATGACGCTGATGTGCCGCGACTTGTCGGAATTGTCGAAATACGCGCGGGTAGATAACGTGCAGTTCCGTTTGCTCAAGAACAACACACCCGGCGCTTACACCTTCATTCTGGATGCGACCAAAGAAGTGCCGCGCCGCTTGCAACATCCCAAACGCAGCACCGTGGGCTTGCGCATCCCGGATCATCCGATCGCGCTGGCTTTGCTGGAAGAATTGGGCGAACCGCTGCTGAGTTCTACGCTGATTTTGCCCGAAGCCGCGCAGCCGCTGACCGATGTGGAAGTGATACGCGAGCATCTGGAACGTTTGGTTGAACTGGTGATTGAAGGCGGCGCGGTCGGGTTGGAGCCGACTACGGTGATTGACCTGACCGATGCCACGCCGGTCTTGGTGCGGCGCGGCAAAGGTGAAGTTTCACATTTGGGAATCGAGGAATGATTTTAAAACTCCCTTCTCCCGCAGGCGGGAGAAGGGCTGGGGATGAGGGGCTGCGAGGCTCGCAATATCTACCCTCACCCTAACCCTCTCCCGCCTGCGGGAGAGGGAACAAACGAGGAAACCAATGAATTTTGATGCACTGATACAAACCATCGCGCTGGCCGCCATTCCGGTGTTGTTCGCCATCACTATTCACGAGGCGGCGCACGGTTATGCGGCGCGTCATTTCGGCGATATGACGGCGTATGCGCAAGGGCGCATTTCGCTCAATCCGCTGCGCCATATTGATCCCGTCGGCACAATTCTGTTGCCCATGCTCACGCTGTTCGTGGGTGGTATTTTGTTCGGTTGGGCGAAGCCGGTTCCGGTCAATTTTTCCGCCTTGCGCCGACCCAAGCAGGACATGCTGTGGGTGGCGTTGGCCGGCCCCGCATCCAACTTGGCGATGGCGCTGTTTTGGGGTGCGATGATTAAGGTGGCGTTCATGTTCCCCGGCAATTATTTCGCCGAGCCGCTGATTGGCATGGCGCAGATAGGCGTTACAATCAACGTCATTTTGCTGGTGCTGAACCTGTTGCCGTTGCCGCCGCTGGACGGTGGGCGCATCGCTATCAGCCTGCTGCCGTACCGGCAGGCGCACCAACTGGCAAAAGTAGAACCTTACGGCATGATTATTCTGATTCTGATGGTGGTGGTGCCGGTTGGAGGCAGGCCGGTTTTGAGCTGGATTTTGTCGCCGCTGATGAGCGCGGTGGTCCGATTGATTGAAACGATTTTTTAATGTGAAGTTGAACTATGTTTGCTGATCGCGTGTTATCTGGAATGCGCCCCACGGGCAATTTGCACCTCGGGCATTACCACGGAGTATTGAAAAACTGGGTGGAGATGCAGCACCAGTATGAGTGCCTGTTTTTCGTGGCCGATTGGCACGCGCTGACCACGCATTACGACACGCCGCAAGTCATCGAGCAAAACGTGTGGGACATGGTGATCGACTGGCTGGCGGCGGGGGTCGATCCGTCGCAAGCCACGTTGTTCATCCAGTCGCGCGTGCCGGAACATGCCGAGCTGCATTTGCTGCTATCCATGATCACGCCGCTGGGCTGGCTGGAACGTATGCCGACTTACAAAGATCAGCAGGAAAAACTGTCTGGCAAAGACCTTTCCACTTACGGTTTCCTCGGTTATCCGCTGCTGCAAAGCGCCGACATTTTGATCTATCGCGCCACACAAGTGCCGGTGGGCGAAGACCAGGTGCCTCACGTCGAATTCACGCGCGAGATCGCGCGCCGCTTCAATCATATCTACGGCAAAGAAGTCGGCTTCGAGGAAAAGGCGGAGGCCGCGATCAAAAAGCTGGGCGGCAAGAAAGCCAAGCTCTATACCGAATTGCGCACGCGTTTTCAGGAGCAGGGCGATGTTGAGGCGCTGGAATCCGCCAAGTCTTTGCTGGACGAACAACAGAGCCTGTCGTTGGGTGACCGTGAGCGGCTGTTCGGCTACCTTGAAGGCGGTGGCAAAATGATTTTGTCCGAGCCGCAAGCTATGCTGACTGCCGCATCAAGAATGCCGGGGCTGGACGGACAGAAGATGTCCAAGTCCTACGGCAATACCATCAGCCTGCGTGAAGACGAAGCCGAAGTCGGCAAAAAGATCAAGACCATGCCCACCGACCCGGCGCGTATCCGCCGCACCGATCCCGGCGATCCGGCAAAATGTCCGGTGTGGCAATTACATCTGGTGTATTCCAACGATGCCACGCGGGAGTGGGTGCAACAAGGCTGCAAGAGCGCAGGCATAGGCTGCATCGAATGCAAACAGCCGGTGATCGCAGGTGTGCTGGAAGAACAGAAGCCGATGCGCGAACGCGCGCAACAATATCTGGACGATCCGTCGCTGGTGCGCAACATCATCGCCGACGGCTGCGAAAAAGCGCGCAAACTGGCCACCGAAACCATGCGCGATGTGCGCGATGCGATGGGGCTTGGATACAGTTAGGAAAAAATTGATCTCTGAACAAACCATTCAGCAAGCAGTGGACAGGCTGGTTGCAGCGGCCAACCCGAGCAAAGTGATCTTGTTCGGCTCTTACGCGCGCGGCGATGCGACCGAGGATTCTGACTTGGATTTGATGGTGATCGAACGTGAACTGCCAAACAAGTTTGACGAAATGGTGCGCTTGCGCAATGAGGTGGGCGATATACCAATTGGGGTGGATTTGCTGGTGTATTCCGACGATGAAGCATCCCGCCGTAGTTTGGTGCCGGGAACTGTTCTGTATTGGGCATATAAGGAAGGCAGGGTGATGTATGACTCCAGCCTCTGATGAAGCCCAGCGTTTTTTACAACTTGCAGATGATGATGCGGCAGCGTTTCGTGGCTTGCTGAAATTGCCGGAAGTGAAATTTCGTTTGGCTTGTTTTCATGCGCAACAGTCCGTGGAGAAATTATTGAAGGCCGTGATGATTTTTCATGGCATGGAATATCAACGTACCCATGACTTGCATTCTCTTGCGTCTCTGCTGATAAAACACGGCATTACTCCACCTTGTTCGCCCGAAGAATTGACGCGACTCAACCCTTTTGCGGTGACGTTCCGCTACGACGATACAGACATTCCTTTGATCCCGGTCGCAGTGGTTGAGAACATGGTGGACACCATGCGCCGCTGGGCGGGCGAGGTAGTGCGATGAGCGAAGCGGAAGCACAACTCGAAGCGCCAACCATCAATCCGGTGGCGCACATCCACGGTGAACCGATGCTGGAGATGCCGCTGGATTTGTACATTCCGCCGGATGCGCTGGAGGTGGTGCTGGAATCGTTTCAGGGGCCGCTCGATCTGTTGCTGTACCTGATCCGCCGCCACAACCTTGACGTGCTCGACATTCCGATGGCGGCGCTCACCAAGCAATACATGGTTTATATCGAGGTGATGCAGCGCCATCGTCTGGAACTGGCTGCCGAATATTTGCTGATGGCGGCGGTGCTGATCGAGATCAAATCGCGCATGCTGTTGCCGCGTCCGCCAAAGGCAAATGATGATGAAAGCGACGAAGACCCGCGCGCCGAGTTGATGCGTCGCCTGCTCGAATACGAGCAAATGAAATCAGCCGCGCTCAAGCTGAACGAGTTGCCGCAAGCCGGACGCGATTTCGAACTGGTGCAGGTGTTGATCGAACGCACCGTGCTGGAGCGTCTGCCCAACGTGTCGGTGGACGATTTGCGCCACGCGTGGCTGGCGCTGCTCACCCGCGCCAAACAAAACGCGCATCACAAAGTGCGCCGCGAAGAATTGTCGGTGCGCGAACAAATGACCAAAGTGCTGCGCCAGTTGCGCAATACCGACTACGTCCTGTTCGACAGCCTGTTTGAAATGGACGGGGGCATCCCGCTGCTGGTCGTCACCTTCATCGCCATCCTCGAACTCGCCAAAGAAAATTTGTTGGAGATCACGCAAACCGAATCCTTGGGGAATATTTATGTCCGAACCTATCGAGCCATTACCGACGACTGAAAATATTGTGGCCGTTCGCCCTGCGCCGCTCGAAGAGACGGATGTGCTTGTGGTTGCAACCGACTCGCCCAGTACCGAACTCGTCGAAGCCGACCACGCCGTGGATGCCGTGCAACTCAAGCGCATCCTCGAAGCCGCTTTGCTCACCACGCAAGAACCGCTTTCCATTTCCGAATTGAAACGCCTAAGCGATGTGCCGCTGGAAACAAAATTCATCGAAGAAATGCTGCAACAGTTGGCTGACAAATACGCGGACAGCGGCATCGAACTGAACCGCGTCGCCAGCGGCTGGCGCTTCCGCGCACGCCCCGAAATGCAACAACATCTGGACAAACTCAACCCGCAAAAAACACCGCGTTACTCGCGCGCCGTGATGGAAACGCTGGCCATCATCGCCTACCGCCAGCCGGTCACGCGCGGCGACATCGAAGATATTCGCGGCGTGGCCGTCTCCTCGCAAATTTTGAAAACGCTGGAATCGCGCAGTTGGATCGAAGCCATAGGCACGCGCGACACACCGGGCAAACCCGCGCTGTACGCCACCACCCCGCAATTGCTGGACGACCTCAACCTGCGCACCCTGAGCGAATTACCCGCGTTGGAAGAGATGGGCAGTTTGCTGGATCAGAGCGGGCAGGAAGCGAACTGATGGCTACCCCGTCATTCCGGTGCAGATGCGTAGGGTGGATAAGCGCAGCGCATCCACCGCTGCCCTCTTAAATCAGGTCGCGGTATGAGCAATTACCATCGCGCCTTCCATCCCGGCGGCACCTATTTCTTTACCATAGTCACGCTCAATCGCGCCCCGACTTTTACCGATGAGCATCGAGTCGAAGTACTAAGGCAAGCATTGCGCAAGGTGATGGAAGCTCGCCCTTTTCAGATTGACGCAATGGTCATCCTTCCAGAGCATTTGCATTGCATCTGGCGCATGCCTGAAGGAGATACTGATTACTCCTCGCGTTGGCGCGAAATTAAAAAAACCGCCTCACGCCAAATAAGCCCAGTCACCAACGCCCGCAACGAACGTAATGTTTGGCAGCGCAGATTTTGGGAGCATGCCATCCGCAACGAAGAGGATTGGCGCAGGCATGTTGACTACATTCATTACAACCCGGTGAAACACGGCTTGGCGAAGAGGCCCGGCGAATGGCGCTGGTCGTCGTTCAGCCGGGCGGTTAGCAAGGGGTGGTACGATGAATCATGGGGAGCTAACGAACCGACAACCATTACAGGAATGGATTGCGAATGATGAATTGTAGATTTGACTTCGTGGAAGCAAACGGTGGATGCGCTATCGCTTATCCACCCTACGAAAACAGAGCGAATGTAGGGTGGATAAGCGCAGCGCATCCACCGCTCATGAGAGTTTACCAATGACCCTCAAACGCATCACCTCGCGCGACAACCCGTTCTACAAGTCGCTGCACCGGATTTCCTCTTCTGCACGTGAACGTCGCGCAGCGGGGCAAACATTGCTCGATGGCGCGCATTTGTTGCGCGCATATCTGGACGCGGGCGGCACGCCGCAACATCTGCTGCTGAACGAGCAAGCCACGCAGAATGCCGAGATTCTCGCCTTGCTCAATACCTGCGCAGACGTGCCGCAAACGCAACTCGACGACGCGCTGTTCGCGCAACTCTCCGAACTCAAAACGCCGAACGGTTTACTGGCGCTGATCGAAATTCCGCCAATCGAAATTGAAGCTGCGCACAGCCACTTCGCCCTGTTGCTGGAAGATATTCAAGATCCCGGCAACCTCGGCTCCATTTTGCGAAGCGCTGCGGCGGCGGGCTGCGATGCAGTCTATCTGTCGCAGGGTTGCGCCGATGCGTGGTCGCCCAGAGTGTTGCGCGCCGGGATGGGCGGGCACTTTGTCTTGAGCATCAGCGAATCGGCGGATCTGCTGCAAGTCGCCGCCAAATTCGCCGGAAAAATTCTGGCCGCTTCGCTGCAAGCGCATCAATCGCTGTACGACTGCAACCTGCGCGGCAAACTCGCGTTCGCCATCGGCAACGAAGGCGCGGGGCTGTCGCCCGCCTTGCAGGAAGCGGCGCAACAACATTTCATCATTCCCATGCCGGGCAAAATCGAATCGCTGAACGCCGCCGCCGCGACGGCGGTGTGTTTGTTCGAAGCGGTGCGGCAGCGAAAATGAAATGCCACCTCATCGCCAAGCCAATAAATACGCCATTCTCCATCGTATGCATAGCGTAGATCGCCTATTGATGCGCTTCTCCATGAGGTTGGTAGTTTGAAAATGGTTTTTTCTGCTCAATGAGGTTGCAAGAATAAATTTATGTGTCTCGGTATCCCCATGCAAGTTGTCGAAGTCGATGGCGCGTTCGCGTGGTGCGAAGGGCGCGCTAGGCGCGAGCGGCTGAACACGTTGTTGCTGGAATCGGTCGCGCCCGGTGATTGGGTGTATGCCGTGCTGGGGCAGGCGCGCGAAATCATCTCGGCGCAGCGCGCGCAAGAAATCAATCTGGCGCTGGATGGGCTGGCGGCGGCATTGCGGGGCGAGACGAATCTCGACGCATATTTTCCCGATGTTTCGACACTGCGCTGAAATTAGTTCCCTCTCCCGCTTGCGGGAGAGGGTTAGGGAGAGGGGGTGTTTTTGAAGAAACGCTATTCGTTAACGTCTTACCCTCTCCCCCAACCCCTCTCCCGCAAGCGGGCGAGGGGAGCGGTTTCGCCAAGGGGTAGTTCACAATGAAAATTCTGGTGCTTGGCATCGGCAACACCTTGCTCACCGATGAAGGCGTGGGCATTGTCGCCATGTTGCAACTGCAAACGCAATTCGGCGCGCGCGACGACATGGAATTTCTCGACGGCGGCACGCTGTCGTTCACGCTGGCCGTGCCGATCAGCGAATGCGATGCGCTGCTGGTGATTGATGCCGCCGAATTGGGTGCAGCGCCGGGCACAGTGCGCAGCTTCGAAGGCGAAGCGATGGATCAATTTCTCGGTGCGAACCGCAAAAGCAGCGTGCATGAAGTCGGCCTGCTCGACCTCATGTCCATCTCGCTGTTGACCGGACACTGGCCGGCGCAACGCGCGTTAATCGGCGTGCAGCCCGCATTCGTGGGATGGGGCGAAGCGCTGATGCCGGAAGTGGCGGCGGGACTGCCGGAAGTTTGCGCGGTGGCGACGGAGATCGTCGGGCATTTTGCCGAGCCCGCAACGTTGTAGGAGCGAGCTTGCTCGCGAATGCTATTCGCGGCTAAAGCCGCTCCTACAAGGAGTGAGGCGGAAGCGGAATATTTTGGTTCAGGAATGATATGAGTTGACCCGGTTTGCACACTCGCGCAGAATGATTTCGCATTTCAAGTTTCACTGAACGCAGGGAGACATAATGAAAATTACGCAGAAAGCGGAAATAATTCCCGGAACTGTGGGTGAAGGTCTGGCGCAGCGCGGAGTCACGCGGCGCGAATTTCTTCAATACTGTTCTACGTTGGCGGCGCTGCTGGCGCTGCCGCCCGCGATGGCCGGTGCGATGGCGGAGGCGATCAGCAAGGCGCGACGGCAATCGGTGATTTGGCTGTCGTTTCAGGAATGCACCGGATGCACCGAATCCATCACGCGCTCGCATTCGCCGACGCTGGAAAATCTGATCTTCGATCTCATCTCGCTCGACTACCACCACACCTTGCAAGCCGCTTCGGGCGAGGCCGCCGAGCAGGCGCGCATGCAGGCGATGAAGGACAACGACGGCAAATATTTATTGATCGTGGATGGCTCTATTCCGCTGGGCAATCCCGGCTATTCCTGCATCGCGGGCATCAGCAATCTGGACATGCTGGTTGAAACCGCGAAGGGCGCGGCGGCGATTGTGGCGGTGGGGACTTGCGCGGCTTTCGGCGGGCTGCCTATGGCCGATCCCAACCCGACCGGCGCGGTTTCAGTCGGCGACATCATCAAGGACAAACCCATCATCAACGTGCCCGGATGCCCGCCGATTCCGGTGGTGATGACCGGCGTGCTGGCGCATTTCCTCACCTTCGGCGGCCTCCCCGAAATGGATGCGCTGGGTCGCCCGAAATCGTTTTACGGCGAGACCATTCACGACCGTTGTTACCGCCGTCCGTTCTACGACCAAGGCAAATTCGCGCAGAGCTTCGACGATGAAGCGGCGCGCAAAGGCTGGTGTCTGTTCAAGCTCGGCTGCAAAGGCCCGGTGACTTACAACGCCTGCGCCACCACCAAATGGAACGACGGTACCAGCTTCCCCATCCAGTCCGGCCACGGCTGCATCGGCTGTTCCGAACCGAATTTCTGGGATGCGGGATCGTTCTACCAAGCGCTGTCGATGCCGGTGACGGCCACGCCTTCCATGTTGGCCGGGGCAGCGGCAGTCGGCGCGGCAGCAGGCGTGGCGATTACCTGGCACAACCGTTCGACCAAGGCAGCAGCGAAAGCGGTACATGAAAAAGTCACGGTGCAGGATTTGACGCGGGAGGTGAAATGAAAATTTCAAAAAACAAATCTCACCACAGAGGCACAGAGACACAGAGAAAGACAAAACCATTCTCCGTTTTTTCTCTGTGCCTCTGTGTCTCTGTGGTGGAGGTTTTCAAATGACCCATCTCGACCTGCTGACTTTTGCGCGTGGTAGCGCACTAAATTGGGCGCTGATAATTTTTGTGATCGGCATCGTGTTGCGCCTGTTTGAAATTTTCGGCCTCAGTCGCAAAGCCGATCTGGCAACACCGCGCACTCATTCGCCCGGCAGCGGCTGGCGCACGATGTTGGCGCGTTCCATCCCGCCGCCAGGCATGTTGAAACGCGATCCGGTGACCTATATCGGCGGTTATGTTTTTCATCTGGGACTGTTGTTCGCTATCTTCTTCTTCGCGCCGCACATTGAATTTTTCCGCAGCATGACCGGTCTGCACTGGCCGAATTTGCCGACGGCGCTGGTGGATGCGTCGGTGGTCGCGGCGATGGTGGCGTTGGGCATGTTGCTGGCGCACCGTTTAAATAATCCGGTGAAACGCATGTTGTCCGGCTTCGGCGATTATCTGGCGTGGACGGTGACGTTGCTGCCTTTGCTCACGGGCTACATGGCTTATCACCACTTGCTGTTCGAATACACGTTGATGCTCTCGCTGCACTTGTTCTCGGTGGAATTGCTGCTGGTAGTGCTGCCGTTCAGCAAACTGTTCCACACCTTCTCGGTGTTTATTTCGCGCTGGTACAACGGCGATATATTTGGGCGGAAGGGGGTGGCTTCTTAGCCACTTATTGGTGAAATAATGTCAAAAAATAACATGATATTTCACGCGGAGGCGCGGAGGAAGCGGAGAAAACAATGCGGATGTGAATCTTGTTTCTCCGCGACCTCCGCGCCTCCGCGTGCATTCTTTTTTGGTTCCAACTTGTATGGCTTAAAAGGAGATAAACGATGAGTGCGACTTTAGCCAAAGGCATTAACTCCTTCAAAGAAGTGATCGACGCGCCCATCGCCAGCTTTTTCTCCAGTTGCGTGCATTGCGGCTTGTGCGCGGAAGCGTGTTTGTTTTACACCGAAACCGGCGACGCGGAATACACACCCATCCACAAACTCGAACCGTTGCGCCGCGTGTGGCAGCAGGAATACACGCTGCTGGGCAAGTTGGGGAAAATGCTGGGCTTGAGCAAGCCGGTGACGGATGCCGAGCTGGCCGCATGGGAGCCGTTGGTGTACGACAGTTGCACGCTGTGCGGGCGTTGCGCGATGGTGTGTCCGGTGGGCAACGACATGACTTACATGATTCGCAAGATGCGCGAAGGCATGGCCGCGTCGGGGCATGCGCCGGAAGATTTGGTGGGCGCGACCATGCGTTCCATCACCATCGGCAGCCCGATGGGCATCAAGTGGCCGGCGGTGCTGGCGCAGATCAAACACGTGCAGGCCGAGACCGGCATCACCGTGCCGGTGGATAGTCCGGGCGCGGAGTATCTGGTGCTGATGTCGTCGATGGAGATCATCAATTTTCCCGAATACCTGTCTGCGCTCAGCCGCATTTTCAAACAGGCCGGTGTGACTTGGACATTGGCGCAAGATGCGTTCGAGGCGACCAACAGCGGCATCCAGATCGGCGCTTCCGATCTGGCGCGCGAGATCGTCAGTCGCATCGTGGTAGCCGCCGAAAGGTTGCAAGTGAAATGCGTCATCAGCCCGGAATGCGGCCACGCCTTTACCGCGTTGCGCTGGGAAGGCCCCAACCTGATGGGCAGGCCGTTCGGCTTCGAGGTGAAACATATTCTCGAAGTGCTGGACGAATTGCACGCGGCGGGAAAAATTAAAACCAAGGGGCAAGACGCGCGCCCGCTGACCTATCACGACCCCTGCCAGATTGCGCGACGCGGCGGTGTGGTGGAACAACCGCGCCGCTTGCTGAATGCGGTGGCGGTGGACTTCCGCGAAATGCCGGATGCGGGCGTGATGAACTGGTGCTGCGGCGGTGGCGGCGGCGTGTCGGCCAATTCGCGCGCCGAGCCGTTGCGGCTGGAAGTGTTCAAACACAAAAAAGCGCAGATCGAAGCCGTCGAAGTGCAAACGCTGATTACCGCCTGCGCCAATTGCCGCATCGTGATGGAAGAAGGGCTGGAGCATTACCACATGAAGGTCGAAGTGGTAGGGCTGACCGAGTTGGTCGCTCAGTATTTGGTTGAGGACAAAACCACTTAAATTCCCTCTCCCGCAGGCGGGAGAGGGTTAGGGTGAGGGGCGTTGAGCATTAAATAAATTTGTTGCAACGCACAGACCCTCATCCCCAGCCCTTCTCCTGCCTGCGGGAGAAGGGAGTGTCAAACAAACCACAAGAGGTTATCAGCATGAAACAAGCCAGCCCCAACCGCGTCATCGTTGACCCGGTCACCCGTATCGAAGGCCATTTGCGTATCGAAGCGGAGACCGATGACACAGGCCGCATCACGCGCGCTTCGTCCGCCGGAACCATGGTGCGCGGCATCGAGCTTATTCTCAAGGGACGCGACCCGCGCGATGCGTGGGCGTTGGCGCAACGCATCTGCGGCGTGTGTACGCTGGTGCATGGCATCGCCTCGGTGCGCGCGGTGGAGAATGCGCTGAAGATCGACATTCCGCACAACGCGGAGTTGATTCGCAACCTGATGATTGGCGCGCAATACATCCACGATCACGTGATGCATTTCTATCATCTGCACGCGCTGGATTGGGTGGATGTGGTGTCGGCGCTGAAGGCCGATCCCAAGGCGACTTCGGCCTTGGCGCAAAGCATTTCCGGCTATGCCAAATCGTCGCCGGGTTATTTCAGCGACGTGCAGAAAAAACTCAAAGGCTTTGTCGAGGCAGGCCAGTTGGGCATCTTCGCCAACGGCTATTGGGGACATGCGGCGTACAAGCTGCCGCCGGAAGCCAATCTGATGGCGGTGGCGCATTATCTGGATGCGCTGGCATGGCAGCGCGATGTGGTGAAACTGCATGCCGTGTTCGGCGGCAAAAATCCGCACCCGATGTTTGTGGTGGGCGGCGTGCCGTGCGCGATCAGCATCGACCCGAATCATCCGGGTCACGGCAACGGCCCGCATTTTCGCGGCGGCAATTCCGGCACGGCGCTGAATGTGGTGGGGCTGCAAACCGTGCAGAACGCCATCAACCAGATGCGCGAATTCGTCGATCAGGTGTATGTGCCGGACACGCTGGCGATTGCCGGTTTTTACAAGGACTGGTTCAAGCAGGGCGAAGGCGTGGGCAACTTCCTCACCTTCGGCGAATTCCCGGCCAAGGGTATGAGCGATCCGTCTTCGTACATGATTCCTTCAGGCGTGATTCTCAATCGTGATCTGAGCAAAATTCATTCCATCGACCTCAACGCGGAAAGCGAAATTCAGGAATTCGTCAGCCACGCGTGGTACGAATATTCGGTGGGCAAAGGGCAGGGATTGCATCCGTATAAAGGCGAAACCAAACTCGATTACACCGGGCCGAAACCGCCGTATGCGCAACTGGATGTGGATCAGGATTATTCGTGGATGAAGTCGCCGCGCTGGCAGGGTAAGCCGGTGGAAGTCGGCCCCTTGGCGCGCGTGTTGATGTTGTATGCCAGCGGGCATGAGCAGACCAAGGAGCTGGTTGGCATGACGCTGAAAAAACTCGATCTGCCGGTGCAGGCGCTGTATTCCACCATGGGACGCACCGCCGCGCGCACGCTGGAAACCAAGCTCATCGCCGATCAAATGCAGGGCTGGTACGACCAACTGGTGGCCAACATCAAAGCGGGCGATGTGAGCACGTTCAACGATTCAAAATGGGAACCTTCGACTTGGCCAGCGCACGCACAAGGCGTGGGTGTAACCGAAGCCCCGCGCGGCGCGCTGTCGCACTGGGTGGTGATCGACGAGCAGAAAATTTCCAATTACCAGGCCATCGTGCCCAGCACGTGGAACGCCGGCCCGCGCGATGCAGCGGGCAATCAGGGCGCATACGAAGCCGCGCTGCAAGGTCACCAGTTGCAAGATGTGAAGCAGCCCATCGAGATTTTGCGCACCATCCACAGCTTCGATCCGTGCATCGCCTGCGCGGTGCATTTGACTGATCCCAACGGCGAAGAGTTGGTGCAGGTGAAGGTGGTTTGAGCGGGTAATCGGTAGGTCGGGTTTTAACCCGACATGTCGGGCTGAAGCCCGACATACAAAATACCATACCTCGTGAAGATGCCCGTCAATAGGCGATCTGCATGATGCGTTTATTGGAGATGCCCGTGTTTATTGGTCTGCGAGCAAACTACATTCCCGACCGTTTCAACCCGGTCAGATGCAGCAAAGTGGTGGCGATTTCTTCGACCGAGATGGTGGTCACGTCCAGGAACGGGATGTTGGCTTGCTTCATCAGCTTTTCCGCCTGCGCAATTTCGTGGCGGCAATTTTCCAGCGAGGCGTAGCGGCTGTTCGGTTTGCGTTCGGCGCGGATTTGCGCGAGGCGTTCCGGCTGAATGGTCAGGCCGTAGATGCGTTTGCGGTGATGTTTGAGCGCCGGGGGCAGCACGCCGTCGGAAAAATCTTCGGGCACCAGCGGATAGTTGGCGGCAAGGATGCCGAATTGCAGCGCGAGGTAAAGGCAGGTCGGAGTTTTGCCGCAGCGCGACACGCCGACCAGAATGATCTGTGCGCTGCCCAGATCGCGCGTGATGCCGCCGTCGTCGTGGTTCATCGCGTAGTTCACCGCATCCATGCGCTCGGTGTAATGCAGTCCGGTGCCGTGCGATTTGCCCACGGCGTGCGAGGAGGGCATGCCCAGTTCGTTTTAGTAAAGCGGCTTTGATTCCCGGATGAACTGCGTTTGAATACCGGATGAACAATATTCAAACAATTCAGTTGATTTCAGGACGGGTAATATAAATCAGGAAACGTTGCTGTTTAAATCATTTCGTAGCCAGCGCGTTCGAGGCGTTGCGCATCGGCTGGGGTAACTACCCAGAATTCCCCGATCTCTCCATCGTTATCCCCAAGAACAATCCAGTGAGGTTTCACGCAGCGGGTCACGTAGCTCTCTGCAAGCCCAATATCTTGAAACACTGCTATATGGCCTTTAACGATGGCTTGAATGGCGGGGCTGAGCATGTTGTTCTCCTGTAATTGACAACAGCAGTAACGCTCTGCTCGCCCCGCGCATCAAGTGCTATTTAGCCTCTTGCAGCCTATCCACCGCCACCTTGAAGTAATGCTCGCACACCTCAATCCCGGTGAACTCCTTGCCTTGACCCAACGCGGCCACGCCTGTCGTACCCGAACCCATGAACGGGTCAAGGATGCGCTGGCCACAGGCTGCGACCAGCTCTTCCATCAAGGGTAACGGCTTGCCGACTTGGTGATACTTGCCTCCGGCCAGTGGAGGCACGCGGAACAAGCCAGGCGAGTATTTCTCCCCCTTCAGCGAACCCTTAGACCCCCAGCAAAAGAACTCCGTCTGAGCGCGAAACCCACCCTTGTAAGGACGGCTACCGCCCGTCTTATCCCAAACCCCGACCCCGCGCCAAGTGAACCCGGCAGACTGGATCGCATCCGTCGTCACCGGCAACTGCCGCCAGTCACTGAAAACGATCATCAGCCCGCCATCGGCCAGCTTGTCATAGCACAGCGCCATCCACAGCGCCGACCAATGCAAATAGGAACGCTGGTCTTTTGTATCCCCCATAAAGTCAGGGTAAAGACTCGTGCCCGAGTTAAGGTACTTCTGCCCGGTAGAGCGCGCCCGGTTGCCCTTGGACTGACCACCGCTTGAATACGGCGGGTCGGTCACAATGGCATCGAACTGCCCCGGCAAGCCGGGAATCACCGCAAGGCAATCCCCCCGGTGCAGATCGGCAGCGGCCAACTGGATGTGATTCGGATTGTTAAAGATCGGATGCTTCTCGTTTTTCATGGGACGTTTCCTTTCGGATAGACGCTCCAAGGCGTTCGGGTGAGGTGCTCGTGGCACTCATTTGATTCATTGTCCCGCAACGGGGACACTTGATAGCAAGCCGGGAATATTCCCCTTCTGCCAGTTTTCTACTGCACTTACCGCAACGAACCGTTTCCATCATCTAACTCTCGCGTGATAGCCTAAAACCGCTGTGTGCACAGCACGGTGTCTAGGCCAAACGCAGGTCAGTACTGCGGGAGGTGGCCGTTAGCGGTGGTGACACACCGTTAACGGTCGCACCGTTTTTAAAACTTGATTGAAGCCAAAAAAGCTGTGTTTCTTGGGCGGGTTTCAATTCCGCCAGTTGCTGCGGTTGAATACGCGCCAGAAAGATCAGGACCAGCATTGAGATAACCGGCTGGCTTATCTCCGCCACCGCCCTGCGCGGAAAGTACAGTCTGCACGTGCGCGTGGCTCTTCAATTCATCCGCCTGCCAACTCCCAAACGCCCGCGCCAAATCCACCCCGCGCCCATCGTCCCAGAATCTCGGGAACTCACCGCGAACATCAAACACCTTGAACGTCGTTCCATCCAGATTGTCGGCCATCGCAATCGTCCCGGCCACCCAAGCCCCCGACAACACCATAATCCCATTGTGGATCGCCCAATTGCGCAACGCGGCATACGTTCCACGGTTCAGATCGGCAACCCCTGACTTCACGTAACCGGCGCGAGGTGTAGGCTGCGTATCCATCAACAAACTGCCGACCAACTGACTCGCATAGCCCTCATAAGCCGCGCCATTCGCATCAAATACCTGCCAAGTCATCAGCGAATTGAAACCGTCATGCCAGATCGGCCCAACGTTAGCCACCGGCAAAGCCTGCCCAACTCCCAACCACTTCATCCGTGCTGCCAGAGCCGTATTGACCGTCGTCGCAAAATTGGGATCGCTGCCCAGCGCCAGCGCCAACTCGTTCAGCGTATCCAGTGCCGCAGGGCTGGAATTCACCAACGCCGCCACCGCCGAAGAAATCAACCCGTTCACACCAGCTGGAGACACAAACAGAGCCTGAAGCGCAGCGATCACCTGCGCATTATCGGCAGCACTTGGGACAATACCCGCAGCCAAAATGATATTGACCAACTCGTTTTGCCACGCATTAAAATCGACAGGCTCAAATGCCGTTGGCGGCCTGTTAATTGAAGGGTCTTCCGCCACAAATTGATGGTTTACATGCCCAGCCGCGTTAGTTAATTCCATAGTTTCCTCCAGCCCCAGTAATATCTTCAAACCACAAATAAACGTGCGCCTGCTTAAATGCCATCAGCGCATCCCACAACGGCTTGGGATCAACCACCGACTTGTAATAACGCACTCGCAGCACATAGCGCCCTCGCGCACCCCACAACTGATCTCCAACACGGCTACCTACACGAGCCGGATAAACCTGATCGACACGCACCAACTCAACAGGAAAATTAAGCAAAGGTGCAGCGCTGCTCCACAATCGATCTCCGACATGGCTACCGATAGTGGCTTGCTTTCGAGGCAATTGCTCCACCACACCCGCAATCGCCACTTCCGCAACCCGCCGATACTCATCAATATGCCAATTGCCATGCTTTGGAATATGCTGCTCAACAGCGCTATCGAGCACTGTTTGCGCATCGATTCCCACCCGCGCCAACTCCTCAGCCATACCCATCAACAACGCATCGCCAAAGCCGCCTTGCGGCCACTCAAACGCCGCACCGGGCGGCAACAGCGCGCGTTGCGCATCGGCATAATCGCCAGCTGAATGACTTGTAATCTGCATCCAACGCTTCGCAACAGGTACGGCGGGGTTTTGCATGACTAAATCCAGATAATCGGCTGCAACACCGGAACATCCAAAGCAGACCAGATGATAGGCACAGACTCATCAGCCACATATTGCGAGGTAGTGATCGAGATCGCCGCATCAATTTCAGCCCACAGCAATTCCAGCGACTCAATATCCGTCCCGCCCTTCGTCAACACCAAAGCGTTAAGCGCAGCGAAAATCGCCGCCCGGTTCGGCGCAGTATCGACCGCTGGCAACAAATGGATAGACAACGAAACCGGAAACACCGCAGGCGCAACAACCCGCCAATCCGCCGTGGCCGGAGCAAGCGAAAGCAGCAATGCCGCCACCGCATCCAACACCGCCTGAGTCGGCAACCTGTCCGCCAACCCGTTGCAGATCGGCCTTACCACCACAGTCCCCATCCCCAACGCATGCGGCTGCACAATCGCCCCGGTCACCGACTGATGCGCAGCTCTTGCCCAGTAACGGTAATCCGCCACTTTGCCCGAACGCGCACCCGTAGTCACAATCGTGCGCCATTCCTCCGCCACCCGCGCCCGCCAAGCATCCACCAACTCATCTTCCGCACCGCCACCGATCCCGAGACCATCGACCGTCAACGAATTATTTACACCTGGCACCGGATCAACCAACATCAAAACCTGCCCCGCGACAAGATTCCCAGACACGCCCGAAGTAACACAGCGAATCGAAACAACCGTATCACCAGCCCCCAACGCAACAGCCGCCAGCACCGAATAATCCAGCCCGTTTGTCCCGCGCAACAACGTCCCGGCCAACAACTGCGTGCCCACATTCCCGGTCGCCAACGCACTACCCCAAGCCGCCGTCGCCATCAGCCGATCCACGCTGTACACCGCCGCCCAGTCATACAACCGTTCCAGATCACACGTTAACGGCGAACACTGCGCATCAATCCAATCCAGATGGCCGTGCATACCGTTCCCAACCCGCGCCCATGCCGCCGATAAAGGCGCACGGAGAACGGCAGGCATCGCCGCCAGATCGCTTTCAATGCGCGACAGCAGAGCAGAATAGGCAGGGCGGATATAAGAAGTCACAAGGGAACTTTCACGAAGAATGCGCCCATTGTGCAAAGCTGAGCGCGGAAAGGAAACGCTGGAAACGTTTCCCGCTGCACCGCGCTGTCATTGATAAAGCCCGGCATTGAATCCGGCAGGGACGGGATAGGCGAAAGGTGATGCTCCAAAGTTCGCGGTCACATCAACCGTGCCGCCACTCCACGTACTGAACGCAGCAAACCACTCTTTTCCGGGTGTCGGTAAAAATCCGGTATCGTAGTTAGACCCCGCACCTACCAGCTCGTAGGGGACACCGTTCCGGTAAAACGTTATTGATCCAGCGTCCATATCCAAAGCGACACCGATAACATCCCCGTCCACGTAAGGGACGCTGCCGTTTGGATAGGGATAAGCAATTGAAGTCGTCGCATTGCACAGGAACGTTCCAGCCGGTGCGTAACTCAACAACCCCCAAGAATGAATATTCTGACCAAGTGGGCCGGTGTCCGATGGCGGAATAGATTTTGAAATCCCAATATCGTAAAAGCCAGAACCGCCGTTATTGGAAACACACGCAATCTCCCAATACCACTTTCCAGCCATTTTCCCGATAGTGCTGAGCACAGCGCCGCTCAGCGACGAAGCCGATAAATTCCCATTCGACAGCGTTACATCAGTCGGATTCGTGAGCGGATTCCACGTGGCGTAAACAAATTGATTGACAGGGGCAGGCGGCATAGCAGTGACACCGCTTGAAACCAACCCGCCACCCGAAATCGGCCCACTGACAACAAAAGGCTTCCCGCGATACAACCCGGCCACCTGTACCAACTCCGCACTGCTTGCAGACCCGGCCACCTCGTTGACAACAACCTCAGACATCCCCGCATCGCACCCCGAAATCGCACTGGCAATCATCGCCAACGTCTCGCTGCGCGCAGCGCTGCCCAGCGCCTGCCGCCGCAAATACCACAACCCGCTACCGCGCGCCGGATCAGCCCACCAACCGCGCCGGTCAAAGCGCTCCGCCACGCGCTCAACCGGCGCTTCAGCATCCGTAAACAGCACCGCATAAACCAGCGTCTCCGCCTTGGCCGCATCATCGGCCAGCGCCGGATCATCAAATGCCAGGTCAAACACCCCATCACCAATCTGCACCAGTTTCAGCATCACACCACCCCCGAAGATTCGCCGCCGCCATCAGGGCAGGAGTGCTTGTGATTCTGGTCAATACTCACCCCATTCGCCGTCAACGTACCCGTCACATCCATCCCGCCCGTCATACTGGCCGCAGCGCCAGCCATGCCAGAGAACCCACCAGCCAGCACTGCCGCCGCCGTCGCCGTCCCGACCGCAACCACATTCGCCCCGCAGCTCACGTCCTCGCTCAACGTGCTCTTGCCCACCACCAGCAAATCGCCACCGATCTTGCAGTCCTGTGTAGTCTCAAACAGCGGCGTAGTAGCGATCACCTTGCTGCTGGCCTTCACCTCGATCACCCCGCCGCGCTTCAAGTGGACGTGGTTTCCTTCGTCGTCATGCAACGCCACCTCGCCCTCGGCCAAATCCATCTGGTAACGCTTATCGCCAATCACCAAAGCGATGCCGTAAGCGCGATCACCCGCTGGGAAAAACAAATAAGCCCGGCTGCCGGACTTCGGTCGATAACTCAATCCGTAAGGCTCAACCCGATCAATGTTGTTCAACGTCTCGCCGTCCAACACCAGCGCCTGAATCTTGTCCGCGCCCACCATCGCTACCACACCCTGCGCGCATAGCAATTGCAGCCTGTGAAACACCTGCCTAATCATTTCCGTGCCCCCGCGCCGCGCTTCATCTTTTTCGGCTGCTCACCCACAAAGGCATTCCGGTGCATGCAATGCAAGTGCGTCACCGAACCCGACTTATCGTCCTGGCTAAGTGCGCGATCGCCGATCAAAAACACCCCGTCAATGCCCTCATCAGGAATAACCAACCGCACCTGCTTATTGATCGCCCACAACCCACCGGCATGCCGCCAACCCGACACCGTCACCATGATCGAATGCGCCCGCGCCAACCTCCGATTGCGCTCCAACTCGGCGCGCCGCTTGCAACCGCCAATGCCGTGGCCATGACGGTCTGCGACTATGTGCATCGGCCTGAAGAATTCCACCCCATCATCCTTGCATGACCCTTTGATCGCGCCACCGCCGTCATAATCAAAACTCTTCACCACGTATTCGGAAAACCGCAGATCAAAATCATCGTCCAGCTCGTACTCTAGGAAATGCACCCCATAAACCAGCGTAGCCACTGGTGCAGAATCATCCGGCGCGGTCAAAATCAACCCACCATCCGCCAGCGGGTACAGCAACAAATTTGCCGCCCGCGCCGCGTTGATAAGCGCATTGGCCGGAATCTCGCACTGCATTGAAAACTCCGGCACAACAGCCGTATCCGCATTGATCTTCACAGGCACTTTAAACGTGCTGCAAAGCCTCTTCACAACCTCGCCCAACTTCAAACCGGAAAGCGTCTTGGAATACTGACAATCCACCAGCTCACGCGCCAAAGACCGCGCAGCAAAGCTGATGCTGTGATCCGACTCCCCAACCTTGCGCCGCACCTTGCCCGCGCGCACCGTCGTCACCAGCTCCCCGTCGATCAGCACCTCAACCTTCGTATTCATGCCCAGCGGAAGCGGATCACTCGCGCCAGAACCGGGCTTCGCAATACCCAAGCTGACCGATGCACACAGATCATCCACCGACTCCCGCACACTCACGGTTTGCCAATACCCATAGCGCTTACCGTCGAACCTGATTTCAACCGTCATGGGTTTACGCCTCCCACGACAGTTCCCTTTCCCCCCGGGAGAGGGTTAGGGTGAGGGTAGGTTTTAACCACGAACCCTCCCCCGAACAAACAGCGGATGCCGCACTTTGTTCCTGGCTAAAAACACCGCCTCATCCACCTCCATGCGATGCGCCAACACCGTCGCCGGAATCGCCTGCACCACATCGCGCACAGAAGCAGGGGAGAGTTCCTGCGCCATCAACGCCTCGATCAGCGCCGCCCGCATATCCAGCGCCGCCTGAAACACCGCATCTGACATCCCCGGCAACATCGCATCCAGCGCCCCCAGCACACTCGCCAAAGCAGCATCGCGGTCATCGGCAGAGCGGTAATCGGCCAGCGCCAATTGCGCAGCACTGACCAACAACAACCGCCCACGCAGATCCGCGTCGCGTTGCAAGTTGATATACAGAGCAGGGGATACCCCCGCACCGGAAGACATCGCCACAGGCTGACCAGTCAGCGCCGCCACTCCGCCCACCACCTGCGGGATAGACGTATCAGAAAGGGCGGAGTCACCCGCACCCAGCAGGTTGGCAAACGAGCGCAACGCGGCGGCATACTGCGCGGGCAGCGCCAGCAAAGCCGCCACATCCCCCTTGAGGCCGTCGATCACGTTGCGCACCTGGCCGAGCATCGTCAGCGGCAACGTCGCCAGCGAAATCATATTGCGCACCGTATCCAGCTTGCCCTGCACCGTAGCGATCATGCTGCCCATACTGTCCGCAGACATCGGCACAAGATCAAACTCCGCCACAACCGCATCGGCAAAACCGCCAATGCTCGCAGCGGCAATATCCGTGCGGTCAGCACTGGGCGCAGCCACATCACCGCCGCCCGTCACAAAATCCACACCTATCGTGCAAAACCCGCCCTTATCGTTGCTTTCGTGAACCGACCAATAACGCGCCCGCACCCACAGCCTGCCTCGCCACGGATGCACCAGCCAATCCGCACCCGGCTTATTCAGCGCATCCAGAAAAGCATCCCGCGCCAGATCGTAATCAGCACCGATGAAATACGCGTTCAAGCGGAACTCCCCGGCCTTACCGCCTAAGTCTTCGACCTCGGAATCTTCTCTGCCCGGAAACTGCTTGACGACAAGCCTGCGCCCGCCCTTGGTATCGTGACTATCCGTCCGAAACTCGATGCCCTTGAAAGTCGCGGCCACCTGCCGCTCGCGCCAACTCACGGCACACCCCACGCACTACCAACATCCATCGTCACAGCGCCGCCGGAAGATTTCATCTGCTGGTTTTGCAACACCAAGCCCGGCGCAAGCCCCACCGTGAGCGCCGCATTTACATCCACCGGCTTTTGCTCGACTGGCTTCAGCGCCTCATACAACAGCCCCAGCCCACCGCCAACCCCCGCGCCGATGGCCGTGCCCAAAATCGGCACAAAGCTGCCCAGCATCCCGCCCACCGCCGCACCATTCAGCGCGCTCGAACCGTAACGGCTAATCGCCGATT
>JAGVNQ010000142.1 GCA_020053195.1 Sideroxydans sp. | reverse complement strand
CGTCCTTGGTGGCGAAGTGGCGGAAGATCGCGCCTTGCGTGAGCTGCATGGCCTCGGCCATGTCTTGCGTGGTGACGCTATCCACGCCTTTGTCGGCAGCCAGCTCCACTGCCACGCGGATGATTTCGCTTTGTCTGTCTTCCGAGCTGAGTCGGCGTTTGGGGAGTTCTTGAATCATGTTGTCACTCCTTAAAAAACGTATTTGAGCCACGGATGAACACAGATGAAACACGGATAAATAATATTTTCTGATTAGCAACGAAGTTCAGCATTCCCTCTCCCGCAGGCGGGAGAGGGTTAAGGTGAGGGTCGTTGAGTGACAAAAATTTTTGTTGTAACTCACAGACCCTCATCCCCAGCCCTTCTCCCGCCTGCGGGAGAAGGGAGCAAAGCGGTAGAGTGCAACTTACCGAACTTCGTGGCTAATCAGGTTCAGGTGAGCATTACCTCACGCGTAAGGTTTTATCCGTGTTTCATCCGTGTTCATCCGTGGCTAGATATTGCTATTTTTTTCAAACCTGTCTGCCTTCTCCCGCTTCCTCATAAGTGCGTCCGTCGCGGATGTGATAAATGCGTTTGAAGGTGGGGATGATTTTTTCGTCGTGGGTGACGACGATGATCGCGGTTTGGTATTGCTCGGCCAACTGATTGAGGATGCGTACCACGTTGAGCGCGCGTTCGCTATCCAGCGGCGCGGTGGGTTCGTCGGCGAGGATGACGGGCGGATGGTTGGCGAGGGCGCGCGCGATGGATACGCGCTGCTGTTCGCCGCCGGAAAGCTGCGATACGGCGGCTTTCGCGCGGTGTCCCACGTCGAGCGCATCGAGTAATTCTTGCGCGCGGCTGCGCGAGCTGGCATCGGATGCTCCGGCCAGCATTGGCAGCAGCGCCACGTTGTCGGTGACATCCAAAAACGGGATCAGGTAGGGGGCTTGGAAAATGAAGCCGATGCGGTCACGGCGCAGCGTGCGCAAGTCGGCAATTTTCCAACCTTCGTCGTAGATGGTTTGTCCGCCCAGCGTCATGCGCCCGGCGCTGGGTTCGATTACCGCGCCCAGACATTTGAGCAACGTGGATTTGCCCGAGCCGCTGGGGCCGACCAGCCCCACCACTTCGCCCGGCCAGATGGTCATATCGACTCCCTTGAGCGCATCTACCGCCGTCTCGCCTTCGCCGTAACGCTTCTTCAAATTCTCGATGAGGATCGCGGGTTCGCGCATGGTTCAGCCTCCTATGGCCGTGGCCGGGTCAATGCGCAGCGCGGCGCGGATGGCAAACGTGCTGGCGATGGCGCACATCAACAGCACCAAAATAAATCCCTTGATGGCATCGTCCGGCAACAACAAAACATATTTCGGAAACAGCGGAGCCCATAACGTCGCCGACAATTTGCCCACCATAAAACCGATCACGCCCAGCGCTAGCGCCTGTTGCAGGATCATGCCGCTGATGGTGCGATTGGTCGCGCCGATTAGTTTGAGCACGGCGATCTCGCGTACTTTGTTCATGGTCATGGAATAAATGATGAAGGCGACGATGGCCGCGCTGACGATGGACAGGATCACCAGAAACATAAAAATCTGTTTGGCTGAAGTGGCGATCAGGCGCGCCACCAAAATCTCGTCCATCTGGATTTTTGTGTAGGCTTGCAGATGTTTCCAACGCACGATTTGAGCGGCCACATCCTGTTCCATGCCGGGTGTGGTGCGCACCAGCACGGCGTTCACGAAATGGCTTGAGGTTTGGCTGGATTGGATCGCTTCCAGCAATCCCGGCACGCCGGGGCGGTTGAAGGCGGGGTTGGCGGCGGTGCGCGCGCGCTCGTTCACCAGCGCATCGTTATCTTTAAGGAACTGCATTTCCTGCGCATCTTTGAGCGGAATAAAAATCATCGGATCGCCGCTGGAAGAAACCATGCGCCGTGTCAGCCCGACCACGGTGTATTGGTGGCGGCGAATGGTGATGCGGTCACCCACGTTGAAGCCGGTTTTGATGTCGGCCAGCGCATCGTAATGTGGGCGCATAACCGGATGCCCGTCGATCAGATAACCGGGTTCGCCCGGTTTGCCCGGCTCAAACCCCACCACCATCACGCGGGTGTCTTTGAGGTTGTGGCGGATTTGCATGGTCAGATAAGTCACGTTGCCCGTTTCCCGGATGTCCGGCAAACCCAGCAAATCCCGGGCGACATCGTCGTGGACGCTGGAAGGTTCGGCATACGGCCCCAGCGTGTCCTGCTGCACCACCCAAAGATCGGCTCCCGCATTTTCAATCAGCACGCGCGCATCATCCACCATGCCGCGATAAACGCCCGCCATGGTCAGCGTTACGCCGATCAGCAAGCCCAAGCCGATGCCGGTGAAAACGAATTTTCCCCAGCCATGCAGAATGTCGCGGCTCGCCAGATTAATCACGGCTACCCCTTCGCCAGACTGGGCACAACTTTCACGTTCAGCCCGGAACGCAACGGTTGCTGGCTATACACGATAACCGTGTCGTCATTGCTCAAGCCCTCCAGAATCTGAGTGCGCCCGTCCATGCTGGTGCTGCCGATTTTCACCGGCTTGAACAACACTTCGCCATTTTGCAAAACCCAAACGCCATCCTGTTTGTCCAGCCGTTTCACGGCGGCGCTGGAAACCGTGCGCGCGTTTTGGATGTCGGCAAGGCGGATGGTCACTTCCGCGTATTCGCCGAGATTGATTTCGTTGCGCGGCACAGCGAACGCAACATTGACGATACGTTCTTCGGTCAGCGTATCGCTGATGATTTCCACGCGCGCGACTTTGCCGGCAACGGGCGCTTGCGGCTGCGAGCGCAGAAGTATTTGCGCCGCTAGTCCGGCACGAAGATAACCCGCCTGCTGTTGTGCAATGCGCGTTTTCACCCAAACACTTTTCGGGTCGATCACCTGTAGCGCGGTTTGTCCGCCGACCAACGTGCTGCCGGGTTCGACCAATCTGGCCGCGACCACCCCATTCACCGGACTGAGCAACCGTGTCTGCGAGCGCACTTTGCCAATACCGGCCAGTTCCGATTTGGCTTTGGCTTGTTCCTGCAATGCTGTTTCCAGATTGGCTTTGGCGGCTTGCACGGCGGCAATGGATGCGTTGTGTTCATGCCGCTTTGCCTCGAACATTTCGCGGCTGACAAATCCTCCGGCAAGCAATTCTTCATGGCGATGAAACGTGGCCGAAACGGCGGCGAGGCGGCTTTGTGTTTCATCCAACTGCGCCTTGGCTGCGCGAATGGCGTTGGCGGTTTTTTCCAGCGCATGCCGACTTCCCGCCAGCTTGTCGTCCAGATCAACCGCATCCATCTCGATCAAAACCTGGCCTTTGGAAACCGAGTCCCCATGTTCCACCCGCACTTTGTTAACCCGCCCCGTTGCGGTGGGTGCCAAGTTATAACTGCGCCTCGCTTCGACCGTGCCGATACCAAACACCTCGTTTTGCAGGATGCCTGTTTGCGGTTTTTCCACCGTGACCTTGACCGCAGCCAACGGACCTTGGGTCATCACAACCCAAGCAAAAAGCCCCACCGCGCCAACTCCCGCCGCACTGAATACAAATTTCCGCTCGAACATAATCGGATAACCAAGAAAGTAATTGGTTACTATCTTATGTGCAATTCCATTCAATTGCAAACTTGAGTGGAAAACTCGGGATGTATGGCGGGGGAGGTTGTTGTTGAGTTCAGATGGTTCATCCTAAGCACGACGTGCCGGAACCAAAATGGAATAACCCCCATCCCCCACCTAACCTCCCCCTTGAAGGGGGAGGAACCTTGCCCCCTCCCCTTCAAGGGGAGGGCTGGGGTGGGGATGGGGTGACATATTTTGGTTCCGACTCGTCCGGCTTAGGTTGTCCGCTATCTGATATGCAATTCAACGCATTGAATTTCGCCTATCGACCCAAAGCGGGCTATGACTTGAGTGTAAATCTATCAGCGTGATGATCTTCTGCCAACCCATTTGAGACACTCGCGCTTCCCAATAACGGACGATCAACTTTCGAATTCACCGGCCTTGCGCGGCTTTATGCGCAAGGCCGGTAGAATGATGGGTTCAGCATCGCGACCAAACAAACAAATGCACGCTCCCAGATAGTTGACGCTCATTGCGAAACAACAAAGGAATGGGCCAAGGATGTCAGCTTGTCTTGATGCGATTTCCATGCAGGTAATGTTTCCGTTGTATGGTGGAAATAATAACTCCATCCATCTTGCTCAAATATTTGTGTGCAATTTCCATAGTTACAGAGTATCAGCGTCGCAATATCACCGTTGCCGGCACGAAGGAAATATTGGGTATTGGAAAATTTTTCTTTTTGTCCGGTCGAGCTATTGCGATACCAGACCAATTGTTTTTGAAGTCCAAACTCTGATTCTGCCCCCTCAACCAAATATTGATCGTTTGTTTTGTTAAGCCATGACGGCAGCAATGGGCTTCTTCCAAACACCACGTCAACATAGCTGCCATGATCTGCACTATTTGGTGAAGGTGCGAATTCTGGCGTGGTAGCGTAAAACACAAGAGCCCTTCTCGAAGCCCAGTTCACCGAGGGGCGATAAACGCGGGGGACTGAGAAATGTCTATCGACAAAATAGAAATGGACAGCAACAGGATCCTTGCCCGACAGAGGCATGGCTTCCAAAAAATGTTCTCGGGGCTTACAGTAAATTGGCGGTGGTCCGTAGACCCCTTCTATAAATCGTCCCTTCCAGTAGGACCAGTGGAAGAGCTTTGGGTTGTATTCACTTCCAACAATTAGAACCGCGTGATGGTTCCCGCCAGAACCCCGCATCCGAAATGGAGAAATATCCAGCACCGTCTTGGCTTCAACGTAGTCACCGTCACCAGGAATTTGTATGCAATAAGACGTGCTTCCTGCTATGGCCCTTGCACTTTCACCGACGCTGCTAACGATGAAGGTTCCTAGAATGATAGTTCCTACGATTAGTAGGCTAAATGCAATTAACAGCGTAATTTGAGAGCGTTTCACGATGCCTAACTACGCTGTAGAAAAAGTATTTTCATAATTAATGTCGTATCGCAATCTAAATTGGAGGACACCCTCGAACTTCCGCTATTGGCCGGATGCTGACCCTTGAGTATTCTACCCGCCAACGTCTGCATCTGGCACAAAGCAGCACGACACAAATGACCGCAAAGAGGCGGTGCATTTTTTACCTTGTATAACGACTCATGGCCGATAGCGCCACTACCGGCGTACAGCGTGCCCGGCCCGCAGGCGACATCGAGCAAGCCAAAATATTCAAAATTTCATTTTTTGAAAAGTCGATCACGTGGAGAAGCGCATGGATAGGGAATCTACGTCATTCACATCACGTAGATCGCCTATCCATGCGCTTCTCCACGAGGTGGGGTGTGTAAAAGTGAATCCAGTCCCTCAAATTGCAGTCAATATTGCCGTTAATAATGAATTCGGTTTGTATGCGCCCCTGTCGCCAATTCGCCGGATTACGGTAGAATGCCCGCGCTTATTCATTGTTACTTATTCATGTCCTCTGCCCGTTCCGCCGTTACTCCCGAAACGCTGATTCGCCCGGAAATTCTGGCGTTGCACGCTTACCACGTCCCTCCCGCCAGCGGCATGATCAAGCTGGACGCGATGGAAAATCCTTATTTATTGCCGCAAGCCTTGCGCGACGAGATCGCGCGGCTGGTGGCGGATGCGCAGATCAACCGTTATCCCGATCCCGCCGCGCTTCAACTCAAAGCCGATATTCGTCGAGTGACCAACTTGCCGGATGGCATGGAGGTGTTGCTGGGCAACGGCTCGGATGAGATTATTCAGTTGCTGGCGATGGCGGTGGCCAAGCCCGGTGCGACTTTGTTGAGCGTCGAGCCGTCGTTCGTGATGTT
>JAGVNQ010000237.1 GCA_020053195.1 Sideroxydans sp. | reverse complement strand
TGCAAGACAAGCTAATAACTTATCCACCCGCAATTGCACAGGCGCTAAGTAAGTATTTGAACCATGAGTGACGCAATCGAAGTAAAAATTGATAGCAAGGTGGTGGACGATGCGATCCGTCGTCTCGACAAAGCCGCAGCCTATCCGCGCCCTGCTTATCTGGGTATCGGTGAAAAACTAGTTCTCTCGACCAAGCAGCGTTTTGTAACTGGAACAGCGCCGGATGGTTCTCGCTGGGAGCCGAATAGCCAAGCCACTTATTTGCAGCAGTTTGTTGACTCGGAAGGTCATAAGTTAAAATCACTACACCGAAAAGACGGCAAGATTAACGCCCGTGGTTCTGATAAGGCAATAAGCAAAAAACCGCTAATTGGAAAGTCTGGTGCGCTTTCTCAGCAGATTGATTATCGGTTGGATGAAAATGGTTTGCGAATTGGCTCACCTATGGAGTACGCTTCGATGCAGCAGCACGGTGGCAAGAAAAGTAAGTTCCCAAATCTCTGGGGTGATATTCCAGCACGTCAGTTCTTGGGAGTATCAAGTAATGATGAACAAATGATTGTGAATTCAGTAGGAGAATATTTAACTCAAGTGGTCGGTAGTTAATTTTTTCGGTTGTTTTTTTGTTTCACCTGTTAAAACTATTTTTTATTACCCTTCCCGTTTCTTCCCGCCTTGTTTGACCTCGTCCCACATTTATCTCACGTTTCCCCTATTATTTATCTCACTCCGGTTCAATTGGTGCCCTTCAAATCTTTATAGACATACAGGTGAGAGAAATAGGCGTTGGCCACGCTTTCATCCTTGTCGTATTTGCCGTCGCCATTCACATCGAAAGGCACATCCCAATACTTGAGCTTATTACCTTCGGAGTAGGTGTTATCGACATGACCATAGTTCAACTTGAAGCGTTTTTTACCATCCACCAGCACCGCCGGATCGGCGGCATCGGCTTCCAGCATCTCGGGGAACTTGCGCTTGCCAGTCGCGTTTTTGATAACCTGGCTTTGAATCGAGTTGTAAGGCGGCAGCACGCAGCAATAGGTGAAATCGAACCCCGTGCAGTGCATCCCCAACTCGTAATTGATGGTGATGTTGTAATCATTCTTCGGCTTTAAGGCCGCGCCCTTTGCTGCTTTTTTGGTTGCTGATTTCGGCGCTTGCATTACTGCCGCGTTGACGCAGCCCACCGCAAAAACCAAACCCAGCACTCCCGCCACTAACGCTCTGATATTCACTGAACACCCCCTGTATTTTAGTTATGCAAATACTTCCCAAACCAAAACCGGACGGAGCAGCCAAAATCACCGGTTATGGCAACACGACACCGCTACTTCTTGCTTCGTTACTGCAATTTCTACTGCAAATTTGGATACACCTCGATCAAATTCCTTTTGTCTATTGGACTCTGGGAAGTTTGTGCGCGATGCCTTTATGGCAATCGATACAGGTTTTGCCGGACGAGGCCATGGACGCGTCGGTATGCTGGCTCCGCGCGCCCTTGTCTTGCGCTTCAATATCCATGCTCTCGAAGCTGTGGCAGTTGCGGCATCCGATAGAATCGGATTCCTTCATGCGCGCCCACTCGCGCTTGGCCATTTCCATTCTTTTCGCTTCGAATTTTTCTTTGGTGTCGATGGTGCCGATGATTTCCGCCCAGACATCCTTGCCCGCCACGAGTTTGCGGTTCATTTCGGTGAACCAGTTCTTTTTTGGAACATGACAGTCGGAGCAGACCGCCCTCACACCGGAGGGGTTGGAGTAATGAACCGTTCTTTTGTACTCCTCGAAGTTGTAGCTCATATCGTGGCAGGAAGTACAAAATTCGAGCGTGTTGGTCGATTCCACAGCGGTGGTAAAACCCCCAATAACCAGAGCCAAACCCACCACCCCCAGCAGCGCATACAGCGGATAGCGGATGATGCGCAGGCGCAGTGCGCGCCGCAGCAGCCCCGTTTCCGGGGCATTTTTCGGTTCTGACATTTCCCTGATACTCCCTGATTCTGGCTGCCGGTTGCATCAGCTCTTGCGAGCGTGCCCGGTCTATTTTTTTGCTGCAAAAAAGCGGCTTTTATTACTGGAGACTGCCGTAGTAATTGACTAGCGCTTCGAAGTCATCTTTGTTGAGGTCTTCCATTTTATACTTCATTTTTTTTGCGATCGGCCGCTTTCCGGCATTGAACTCTTCGATCGCCTGACGCAGGTAAGGCATCCACTGCCCCGCCATCATCCCCGCATCGTCCTTGGCCACCGAGCCACCTTGGGAGTGGCATTTTTCGCAGGACATTTCGTGAATCTCTTTGCCCTTTCTGGCCAGTTCGGCATCGAATTTCTGTTTTGCGCGGACAAATTTCTGCTTGGCGAAATATTGAGCAACCTTCTGCATGTCATCGTCGCTCATATCGTTAACCATTTTGCACATGTCGGTCTTTGTGCCTTTTTTGCTGCCCGTGCGGTATTCTGTCTCGGGACAATCCCTGTCTTTGTTCTTGTATGCCTTCAGATTGTTGACCAGAAATTCCGTGGAGTAGCCGCCGATAACGGGCACACTGGATTCGCTGCTGGCTCCGCCTTTACCGTGGCAGTTTGCGCAAACTTCGACCAGTTTTTTCACATTTGCCGCTTGGGCGATGCCGGAACCCAATAGTGTTGCCCCAAGCAGCAACAGCAAGTTGATATGTTTTGTTTTCATAAATATTTTTTTCTCTTGTTGTTATAAAAATAGCCATACCTTCAGATAGCCACACCCAAGAACGGGTTTTACCGCGCGAAGTATGCGATTTGAGAAACCCTACTTCCATAGCTGTGATGGGGGGGGATTGGCGTAACCCGTTAGAGGGGTGCGCCCCTCAACCCATGAGGGGTATCGCAGAGACATTGATGTTGCTCTAGTGTGCGAACCTGCGATTTCGTAAGTAGCTGACTGAATTACTTGATTATTTAAGGAGTAAGTTATGGCATTGGTAAACCCGCATGGCGGTGGTAGTCTCAACCCGTTGTTACTGGAAGGCGCAGCGCTCAAGTCCGAAATCGAAAAAGCAAAAACCCTCGCCCAAGTCAAGGTGAGTTCGCGCGAAAAAGGCGACATCATCATGTTCGGCATCGGCGGCTTTACCCCGCTGGACGGCTTTATGACCCATGCCGATTGGCAAGGCGTGTGCGACGGCATGAAAATGGCTAACGGCTTGTTCTGGCCCATCCCTATCACCATGTCGGTCAGCCAGGCAGTGGCCGACTCTCTCAAAACCGGACAAGACATCGCGCTGGTTGACTCCGAGAATGGCGAAGCACTCGCCACCATGTCGATCACCGAAAAATACACCATCGACAAGGCGCACGAATGCGCCATGGTGTTCAAAACCACCGACCCCAAACATCCCGGCGTGAAGATGGTGATGGAGCAAGGTGAAGTTAATCTAGCCGGTTCTATCAAAGTGTTGTCGCAAGGCGGTTTCCCGGAAAAATATCCCGAGCTGTTCAAGACTCCCGCGCAAACCCGCGAAATTTTCACCAAGATGGGCTGGTCCAAGATCGCCTGTTTCCAAACGCGCAACCCGATGCACCGTTCACACGAATACTTGGCCAAGATCGCCATCGAAGTGTGCGACGGCGTGTTGATCCACTCGTTGCTGGGCAACCTCAAGCCGGGCGACATCCCCGCCGAAGTGCGCGCCAAAGCCATCGGCACCCTGACCGAAAAATATTTCGTGCAGAAGACCGTGGTACAGGCCGGTTACCCGCTGGACATGCGTTATGCCGGACCGCGTGAAGCGTTGTTGCACGCCGTGTTCCGCCAGAACTATGGCTGCTCGCACCAGATCGTCGGTCGTGACCACGCCGGTGTTGGCAGCTACTACGGCCCGTTCGACGCGCACCATATTTTCGACCAAGTGCCTAAAGGCGCGTTGGAAACTGAAGCGCTCAAGATCGACATCTCGTTCTGGTGTTACAAGTGCGGCGGCATGGCCTCGGCCAAAACCTGCCCGCACGACGATGCAGATCGCTTGCAGGTGTCCGGCACGCAGTTGCGCAATGCACTTTCCAAAGGCGAAAGTGTTCCGGCAGAATTCAGCCGCCCGGAAGTGCTGGCAATTTTGCAGGAATATTATTCCAAGCTGGAAGCGAAATAATATCAACCGTTTCACGGGATGGGATTAACATCCCTTTAGTTTTGTTGTTGTAGTCCGTTCATTTTTTTATGTTGTACATAGAGAATTGAGTTTGTGTTTTTTTAATGTGTTTTTTAATGGAGGTTACAGATGCCAACTTTTGTACGTACCGAAAAGTGCGATGGCTGCAAAGGTCAAGACAAGACCGCTTGCATGTACATTTGCCCGCATGATCTGATGAAGCTGGACAAAGACGGTTCCGAGACGGGTCACGCCATGAAGGCGTTTAACCAGGAGCCGGAGCAGTGCTGGGAATGTTATTCTTGCGTGAAGATTTGCCCGCAAAGCGCCATCGAAGTGCGCCACTACGCCGACATCGTGCCTCTGGGCGGTTCGGTACAACCGTTGCGCGGTTCCGACTCCATTATGTGGACCATCAAGTTCCGTAACGGCAACATGAAGCGTTTCAAATTCCCTATCCGCACTACTTCCGAAGGTTCTATCGACTGCTACGGCAACAAGCCGATGCCAAAAATGGCCGAACTCACCGTTGACGGTGTTTATACCAAGGCCATGATGGGCGGCTTCCGCGCAGGAAACCCGGCCGAACTGATCCGCAAGAAATAAGCAACCAATAACGATACAGGAGCTAACAATGTCTGAAGGAACTTTTGGAAATCCACGAATCGTCGAAGAAGAACTCGACATTCTGCTGATCGGCGGCGGCATGGCCTGCTGCGGCGCAGCTTACGAAATGATGCGCTGGGCTGAGGCTGTTAAAGCTGAAAGCGGCGTAGAACTCAAGATCAAGCTGGTTGACAAGGCTGCGATGGACCGTTCCGGTGCTGTGGCGCAAGGTCTGTCCGCGATCAACACCTACATCGGCTCTGAGCAAGACCCCGCCGACTACGCCCGCATGGTCTCCAACGACCTGATGGGTATCACCCGCGATGACTTGGCTTACGACGTGGGTCGTAACGTTGATGACTCCGTGCATTTGTTCGAAGAATGGGGTCTGCCCATCTGGAAGACTGACGCTGCTGGCGTGCGTCACGACGGTGCCGATTCCATCAAGGAAGGCCTGCCATTGTTGAAAGACGGCGGCAAGCCCGTACGTTCCGGCAAATGGCAGATCATGATCAACGGCGAATCCTACAAGTGGATCGTGGCTGAAGCCGCCAAGAAGGCCTTGGGTCTGAGCCGTATCGAAGAGCGTATCTTTATCGTCAAGCTGGTTAACGACAAGAACGATCCAAGCCGTATCGCCGGTGCGGTCGGTTTCTCCGCTCGCGACAACACCCTGCATATCTACAAAGCCAAGGCCATCATGTTGGCCGCCGGTGGTTGCGTGAACTTGTTCCGTCCGCGTTCCGTGGGCGAAGGTCAAGGCCGCGCCTGGTATCCAGTATGGAACGCCGGTTCGACCTACGCCATGGCTGCTGAAGCCGGCGCGGAAATGACCATGATGGAAAACCGTTTTGTGCCCGCCCGTTTCAAAGACGGTTACGGCCCGGTCGGCGCATGGTTCCTGTTGTTCAAAGCCAAGGCGATGAATGCCTACGGCGAAGACTACATGGTCAAGAACAAGGAAATGCTGAACGACTATCCTCCGTATGGTCAGGCTGCCGTTCCCGCTTCTTGCCTGCGTAACCACCTGATGCTCAAAGAGATGAAGGAAGGTCGCGGCCCGATCTACATGGACACTGTAACCGCGCTGGCAAAACTGCGCGAGACTCTGTCTCCGAAAGAAGTTAAGCATCTGGAAGCCGAAGCATGGGAAGACTTCCTCGACATGTGTATCGGTCAGTGCGGCGTTTGGGTTGGTGAAAACATCGAGCCGGAAAAGAAAATGTCCGAACTGATGCCAACCGAGCCGTACCTGCTGGGTTCTCACTCCGGCTGCTGCGGTATCTGGGTGTCCGGTCCGACCGACGTGGGCGCACCGACTGCCGCCGATCCCGAAGAAGATGGCGTACCGGCTCACCTGCCGCGCGGCTGGAACTGGGGCTACCGCTCCATGACCACTGTGAAGGGTCTGTTCACTGCCGGCGACGGCGTGGGCGCATCCGGCCACAAGTTCTCCTCCGGTTCTCACACCGAAGGTCGCTTGGCTGCCAAGGCGATGGTCAAGTACGCACTCGACAACAAGGATTGGAAAGTCGAACTCGACACTCCCGCCGCCCAACTGGCAGAAGAGATTTACCAGCCAGTGCGCAACTTCCTGGAGCACAAGAACTACACCACCGCTATCGACGTGAACCCGAACTACATCACGCCGAAGATGTTGCAGTTCCGCCTGCAAAAGATCATGGACGAATACGTTGCGGGCGTTGGTACTTACTACAACACCAACGACAAGATGTTGGCCGTGGCCGAAGAGAAGCTGGAAATGCTGAAGGAAGATGCCAAGAAGATGCGTGCGAAGGATTTGCACGAACTGCTGCGCGCTTGGGAAAACTACCATCGCATTATCACTGCCGAAGCTCACATGAAGCACATCCAGTTCCGTGAAGAAAGCCGTTACCCCGGCTTCTACTACCGCACCGACAAGAACTTCGTCGATGAAAAGAACTGGCACTGCTTCGTTAACTCGATCTACGACAAGAACAGCAAGAAGTGGACATGCTTCAAGCGTAAACACGTGGACCTGGTTGACAAGTCCAAGCTGTTCAAAGCGGCAGCGCCTCACTAAGCTGACGTAGAGTTGTAATGCATGGCAAAATCGGGCATCGCAAGATGCCCGATTTTTTCGTAGGGTGGGCACGATTCTTGTGCCCACGCGTTTCATATTTGAACTGCTACCGCGTGGGCACAAAAGCGTGCCCACCCTACCCCTAAAGAGAGACCAAGATGACAGATACCTACAACGCAGCCGACCTTCCCTTTTCCGGCAGCCCGGTCGTACCGGAGATGAGCGACGGCAGCAAACATATCCAGTTCCAATGCCGCAAAGGTATTTCCTGCTGGAACGCCTGTTGCAGCAACATCGACATCTCGCTCACACCCTACGACATCGTGCGTCTGAAACAGCGTCTGGACATTTCGTCCGGCGAGTTATTGCAGAAATACACCGTGCCCTACGAACTGGAACCGGGCGGCATCGCCGGGGTGAAACTGCGTCCGGTCGAGAACGGCACGGCCTGCCAGTTCATGCTGCCCGAAGGCTGCGGCGTGTATGAAGACCGCCCCACCGCCTGCCGCTACTATCCGGTTGCCCTGCTTTCCATGCGCAAACAGGACGAATACACCGACACCAGCTCGTATGCGCTGGTCAAGGAAGACCATTGCAAAGGCCATTTTGAGCCGCGCAATCTGACTATCGACGAATACCGCGCAGAGCAAGGCGTGACGGAATACGACGAGCTCGCACGCGGCTGGCGGCAACTCATCCTCAAGAAAAAATCCTCCGGCCCAAGCATCGGCAAACCGACCAAGCGCAGCCTGCAACTATTCTTCATGGTGTGTTACGACACCGACCGCTTCCGCGAATTTATTGTCAGCCAAGGTTTCACCGAGCTATACGACATTCCTGCCGAAGAAATGACCAAGCTGCTGACCAACGACACCGAGCTGATGCTGTTCGGTTTCCGTTTCCTCAAGCAAGTGTTGTTTGGCGAGAACAGCATCGCCATGCATCAGGAAACAGCGGCCAAACGTCTGGAAAAGGCGCAGGAAAAACTCAAACAACTCGAAGAAGAAGCGCGCGCCAAGCGGATGACCGATTCGGATGAAATGTACGAGGATGACGGCGAGTAGCCGTAAGTAACACACGGCGTTTACGCGCCAACGATGGTGCGTAAACCTCGCATTTCCAATTTAGCCTCTGCCCCGCAAGCCTGTAAATACGCCATTCTCCATCATGCACTTGATGTAGATCGCCTATTGGCGGGCGTTCCCACGCGATGGGTAGTTTGAAAAGGTTTGCGCCGGATTAAAAATCCGGCGCATAAGCAAGGAGTCAGGCTGACTGTTCGAGCGTGAAGGTTTTTTCCACCACGCCGTGGCGCTTGAGCAGGATGCTCAGTTCTTGTTCGCCGTGGGAAACCACCTTGGTCAGATAGGCCATGTTTTTTTCGATGGATTCCAGATAGTAATTCCGCTTGACCCCCATCGTGTCCTGAAAATGAAACTCCAGCATCTTGTAGATGCCGCCCAGGGAGCCGTCCAGTTTTTCGCGGGTCATTTCGTAAAAACGGGTGGTCTTGCACAGCAGGTCGAACATGCTCTGGTAAGTGCCGAAATGCGCTTCCCTGAACTCCAGATACAGGAACAACAGCTTTTCCAGATAGATGCGGTCCGCCATCTGCCCGGCGATGTCGGCGGTGGCGACGATGCGCCCCAGCATGTGCATGCGGTCATCGCTGAAGTTGATACGGGCAAAGGGGCGGGTGTGTTCCGTCCCCATAATCATGTCGCTCACGATGGCCGCCGTATCCGCGCGCAATTTGCGTTCGACGAAATATTGCTGCATGAACTCGACACCGCGCCGGACATGGGTCTGGGTGAACTGCGCACCGGTTCCGTTTTCTTCGCCGACGTGTTGCGCGTAACCGACATCGTGCATCAGGATGGAAAGCACGACCAGAGTAATTTCGTCGTCGTTGATGCGATCGCCCGAGACATGCACGCCGTGCAGCAGCCGCACGCCGCACATCAGCACTTCCAGCGTGTGGGCCAAATCGTGGTAGGGAGTCCTGATGGTGAGGTATTCGGGATATTCGCCGCTGAACAAGCGCATCACATCATCGAACACGGAATAAACGAGCTTGAAGTCGTAGTCCGGGTTCATCAGGCGGATAATTGCCGTCACCTTGTCCCACACAACTTTCGGGTCGTCGTTTTTGAACAGATCATTAATTTCAACGCGTGACGGGCTACTTTTCATATCCTCAGAATCCTCGCAACATGTCATCAATCGAAAAACCACAGCTTCGGAAGCTGTCACAGTCTAACCCACGCCCTTGTCCGAACACAATTTCCCTGACAAAAAACTAGCAGAAATGATAAGTGCCGCCCCGATCCAATCGCGCACCTCCATTGCCTCGTTTGCCAGAAAGTAGGAAGAAACCGCCGCGACCACCAGTTCGAACAAAAACAGCACCGCCGCGCGATTGGCCGCGAGATGGGTGACACCGAACTGCACGGCGAAGCTGGTGGCGCACAGCACCAGCCCCATCAGCGCCAGCAACAGCCACGATTGGGCAGTAATTGTCAGCACCTGTTGCGCCACCCCGCCCTGCCACAACAAAAACGGCAACGTCAGCGAAGCTGTGCCCAGCCACAGGCTGAACGATTTCATTTCCACGGAAAGAAACGCGGCGCGGCGCGAAGTGACATTGGATAGCGCGAAGCCCATCCCGGCGGAAAGCCCCAGCCACTCGGAAAGGTTCTGCGGCAACGGCACACCCAGGCCAGGCTCCCACAACATGACCAGCGCGCCGCACAAGGACAGGGCGATGACAAAAGCACCCGCGCGGTTGAGGCGTTCGCCCAATATCCAAAAAGAAAACAGGATGGTCCACACCGGCGCAAGATAAAACAGCAGCAACACGCGCATCACTTCGCCGTGCAACATGCCCAGCACGTAACCCAGATTGGCCCAGCCCGCGCTCAATACCAGCAACAGCGCCCACCAGCCGAAGGTGGCGCGTTCGCGCCACACGCGCGGCAACATGAACGCACCGCACACAATGGCTAACAGGTAAGTAATCAGCGTCGCCATCGCGCCGGATACGCCCGCGTCCTGCAACACGCGGTAAGGGAACCAGATCAAGCCCCACACCAGCGCGCCGCTCAACACACCGGCCAGCGGCATGACATTTTGTTTTGTTGGCACTCGTTACGCCTTTATAATCGCGCCTGCTCGAAAAACCCTTCAGCCACGGATGACACGGATACTCTCAGATTAAGCAGATAGATGGAAGCAATCACACCGTTTCCGTCGCGTATCCGCAGCCCACATTGAACATGAACCCCGACTTAAACCGACTCCAGCCCTACCCCTTCCAGAAACTCGCCAAACTGTTCGGCGAAGTGACACCGAACGCCGCGTTAAAACCCATCAGCCTGCACATCGGCGAACCCAAACACGCGACCCCGCAATTCATCAAGGATGCGCTGGTGGCGGGTCTGGACGGGCTGGCGAATTATCCTACGACCACCGGCAGCGACGCGTTGCGCGCCACCATCGCCAACTGGCTGGCGCGCCGCTACGGCATCCCGCTGCCGAATGCCAAAACACAAATCCTGCCGGTGAACGGCAGCCGCGAAGCGCTGTTCTCATTCGCGCAAGCGGTGATCGACCGCAGCAAAAACAATCCAGTAGTGGTCTGCCCCAACCCGTTCTACCAGATCTACGAGGGCGCGGCGCTGTTGGCCGGAGCCACGCCGCATTTCCTCAATACCTTGCCCGAAGACAACTTTGCGCTGAACTTCGGGCAATTGCCGCAGGACGTGTGGCAGCGCACCCAGCTCATTTACGTCTGTTCGCCGGGCAACCCGAACGGGCGCGTGATGCCGCTGGCGGAATGGCAAACCCTGTTCGAGATGAGCGACCGCTACGGTTTCGTCATCGCCGCCGACGAGTGTTATTCCGAAATCTATTTCGGCGACAACCAGCCGCTGGGCGCGTTACAAGCCGCGCAACAACTTGGGCGCGGCGATTACAAAAACCTGGTGGTATTTTCCAGCCTGTCCAAACGCTCCAACGTGCCCGGCTTGCGCTCCGGCTTCGTCGCGGGCGATGCCGACATACTGGGTAAATTCGCGCTGTACCGCACCTATCACGGCTGCGCCATGAACCCCGCCGTGCAAGCCGCCACCATCGCCGCATGGAACGACGAAATCCATGTTGCCGAAAACCGCCGTTTGTATGAAGAAAAATTCGCCCAAGTCATCAGCCTGCTCGCCCCGGTGTTGCCCGTAATCAAACCGGATGCCGGATTTTATTTATGGCTGAGAACGCCAATCGCCGACACGGCCTTCGCGCAACAACTGCACCGCGACTATAATGTGTCCGTGCTGCCCGGCAGCTTTCTTGCCCGCGAAGCACAAGGCATCAATCCCGGCGCAAATTTCATCCGCATGGCGCTGGTCGCCAATCTGGACGAGACGCTGGAAGCAGCAAAAAGAATCGTTAAATTCAGTCGCTAGACGTTAGTCGTTAGTTAAACCAAGTCCGCGCAGCGGACAACACCAACTAACAACTAGCGACTAACGACTACCCACTTAATAAAACAAGGAACCACCATGCCGCACTTACAAGCCATCATCGAAGAAGCCTTTGAACGCCGCGCCGACATCACTCCGCGCAATGTGGATGCGCAACTGAAAGAAGCCATCAACACCGTCATCGAATATCTCGATCAGGGCAAATTGCGCGTGGCAGAAAAAATCGAAGGCCAGTGGGTCACCCACCAGTGGATCAAAAAAGCCGTGCTGCTGTCGTTCCGCATCGAGGACAACACCTTCATCAAAGGCGGCTTCACCAACTATTTCGACAAAGTGCCGTCCAAGTTCGCCGACTACAACTCCAAAGAATTCTGCGAAGGTGGTTTCCGTGTAGTTCCGCCCGCTGCCGCACGCCGTGGCGCTTACATCGCCAAAAACGTGGTGCTGATGCCCTCTTACGTGAACATCGGCGGCTATGTGGACGAAGGCACCATGGTGGATACCTGGGCCACTGTCGGCTCCTGCGCGCAGATCGGCAAGAACGTTCACTTGAGCGGCGGAGTCGGCATCGGCGGCGTGCTCGAACCGCTGCAAGCCAACCCCACCATTATCGAAGACAACTGCTTCATCGGCGCGCGCTCGGAAATCGTCGAAGGCGTGATCGTGGAAGAAGGTTCGGTCATTTCGATGGGCGTGTTCATCAGCCAAAGCACCAAAATCTACGACCGCGAAACCGGCGAAGTGTTTTTCGGTCGCGTACCCGCAGGCTCGGTTGTGGTCAGCGGCAACATGCCGTCCAAGGATGGCAAATACAGCCTGTACTGCGCGGTGATCGTGAAGAAGGTCGATGCCAAGACTTTGGGCAAGACCGGGATTAACGAATTGCTGAGAGGTATTTGAGTTGTTAGACGTTAGTCGCTAGTCGTTAGTTAAAACCGCCGCGTAGCGGCGACAATAACTAACGACTAATAACTAACGACTAACGACTAATTTCAAGGAGACACCATGATCATCACGCCACTGTTGCAACTTTGCGCTGAAAAACAGGCTTCGGACTTGTTCTTCTCGGTCGGTGCGCCGATCAACATCAAAATTGATGGCGTGGTGATGCCGGTGAACGCGCAGAAACTTGAAGCCGAAAATATCAAGCGCATCGCCTACGAGATGATGTCCGATGTACAGATCACTGACTTCGAGCTGCACATGGAGATGAACTTCTCGTTCCGCGTGCCCACCATCGGCAACTTCCGCGTCAACGTTTTCCGCCAGCGCAACGATGTCGCCATGGTGATCCGTTACATTCGCGGCAAGATCATCGACGTGGAAGAGCTGAATCTGCCGACCACGCTGAAAGACCTCATCATGGAAAAGCGCGGGCTGGTGCTGGTGGTCGGCGCAACCGGCTCGGGCAAATCTTCCACCATGGCCGCCATGCTGGAACACCGCAATCAAGTCCAGACCGGCCACATCCTGACCATCGAAGACCCGATCGAATACATCTTCACCCACAACAAATGTCTGGTAAACCAGCGCGAGGTTGGCACTGACACCTCATGCTACGAAGCGGCGTTAATCAGCGCCATGCGCGAAGCGCCGGACGTGCTGATGATAGGCGAAATCCGCGACCGCGAGACGCTGAAACACGCGCTGATCTTCGCCCAGACCGGCCATTTGTGCCTCTCAACCTTGCACGCCAACAACAGCTATCACGCGCTGAACCGCATCGTGAACTTCTTCCCTTACGACGCGCGCCAATCCATTTTGTCCGACTTGGCCATGTGCATGCGCGCCGTCATTTCGCAACGACTGATCCGCAACGCGCAAGGCAAACTGGTACCGGCGGTCGAAGTGTTGCTCAACTCCGCGCTGATCGCCGACCTGATCAAGAACGACCAGATCGACAAAATCCGTGATGCCATCGAACAGAGCGTTTCGCAGGGTTCGCAAACCTTCGAACAGGCGTTGTACAAACTGTTCAAGGCCGGACATATCACCAAAGAGGAGGCGCTGCGCAACGCCGATTCGGCGAGCAACTTGTCGTCGCTCATCGACTATTCGCAAACCAGCAAAGTCAAAGTGTTTGACCCCAACGAAAAAAAGCCTACTGCCCAAGCCTCCGGGGGAGCCAATTTCGATGGCATCAAGCTCAATATCGAAACGCCGGGTTCGCATTAAACCGATGTGGGTAGGTCGGGCTTCAGCCCGACTTGTCGGGTTAAAACCCGACCTACAAAATGTGCAAGTGCGTTATTAACGAAAACGATTATCCAGAATTCAAACCATGAGCAACACACTCTCCCTCGCCCAACAACTCATCGCGCGCCGTTCGCTCACGCCGCTGGACGACGGCTGCACCGACATCATCGGCGCGCGACTCGCCCCGCTTGATTTCAATCTGGAAAAAATGCGCTGCGGCGAAGTGGACAACCTGTGGGCGCGGCGCGGAAAAACTTCGCCGCTGATCTGTTTCGCCGGACACACCGACGTAGTGCCAACCGGCCCGACCGACCAATGGGATAGCGATCCGTTCACCCCCACCGTGCGCGACGGCCTGTTGTACGGGCGCGGCGCGTCCGACATGAAAGGTTCGCTCGCCGCTTTCGTCACCGCCATCGAAAAATTTGTCGGCGCGCACCCGCAACATCGCGGCAGCATCGCGCTGCTGCTCACTTCGGATGAAGAAGGCGTGGCCGTAGATGGCACGGTGCGCGTGGTGGAAGCCTTGCAGCGGCGCGGCGAACAGATGGATTATTGCATCGTCGGCGAACCCACTTGTGTCAGCAAAACGGGCGACACCATCAAGAACGGGCGGCGCGGTTCGTTGTCCGGCACGCTCACCGTCAAAGGCGTGCAAGGCCACATCGCCTACCCGCATCTGGTGAAAAACCCCATCCACCTCGCCGCGCCCGCCATCGCCGAATTGGCCGCGACAGAATGGGATAAAGGCAACGAATATTTCCCGCCCACCTCCTGGCAAATCTCCAACATCCACGGCGGCACAGGCGCGACCAATGTCGTTCCCGGCACAGTAGAAATCCTGTTCAACTTTCGCCATTCCACGGCCAGCACGGTGGATAGCCTGAAACAGCGCGTCCACACCATCCTCGACAAACACAAACTGGAATACGATCTGGTTTGGGAGAAATTCTCCGGCAAGCCTTACCTCACGCCGCGCGGCAATCTGGTGGATGCGGTGAGCGCAGCCATCAGCCAAGTGCAAGGAATCGAGAGCGAGCTTTCCACCAGCGGCGGCACCTCGGACGGGCGTTTCATCGCCGACATCTGCCCTCAGGTGATCGAAATCGGCCC
>JAGVNQ010000080.1 GCA_020053195.1 Sideroxydans sp. | reverse complement strand
GTTTTCACTATGCGCCTGCAATGGTCGGCGCTTTGTTGGATGCGCTGGTGATGAGCGCGCTGGTTGGCGCGCTGTGCGCTGTGTTCGTGGCGATTTTTATGCTGCTGCGCCCCAGTTCGTTGCGCGGTTTCGAGCAGGAGGCCAACCAGTGGCTGTCGCTGCGTCGCGCGCTCAAGCCGCTGGAGACACCGCGCGACGATATGGAAGTTTTTGTGCTGCGCCACGCGCGTCAGGTCGGCATCTTTCTGTTGCTGGGCGCGCTTTACACGCTGGTGTTGTTGCTGATCTGGTTGGGACACCAAGGATGAAACGGACGGGGCGGATTGCTCTTCCCTGCTGGCTGTATGGTTTTGTTTTGCTTGCTATTTCAAGGAAACATCTTTAAATTCACAGATGTCCGTCGAGTAAAGTGCTGCGGCACGGCACAAAACGGGCGAAAAAGAAGTCAAACCGGAGCTGCGGCTCCACAACCTCTTAGGAGATTAATATGAAAATGCAAAAAGGTTTTACCCTGATCGAACTGATCGTGGTGATCGTGATTCTGGGCATTTTGGCAGCGACTGCAATGCCCAAGTTTATTGACATGAGTGCCGATGCTCTTGTTGCTTCAAAGGCGGGAATGAGCGGCGCAGTGAAATCGACCCAATCAATTTTGTCGGCTAATGCTTATCTGACCGGAGGCGCTCAACCAACAGTCACTACACTCGCTGCCGGCATGACCCCTGAGGGTGTAGCCGCTGCTACTGGTGTAACCGTTGTTATTGATGGCACTAACTATATCGTTCCAACATACACCGATGCAGCTTGTACTACTCCGACTGCTGCTGTAGGCAATACTGTAGCGTGCGTGGGTTCTATTCCTTAATTCGGTTATTGAAGTTGTGTAGCCTGCGTATGGCGCAATAATCGCAGCACATTGCGCCGTAGGTTGGCAAAAACAAGGGAGGCTCAGGCCTCCCTTGTTTTTTGTCTGGCGTTGGCGCATTTTGCTACACTGAGCAGCACAGGAACATGACAGGAGGAAGGGAAAATGAATATCTCTGTTGAGCAAATCGCTGACGAGGCGTTGTCTTTGCCGAGTGAAGCGCGCGCGCTTTTGGCTGATCGTTTGGTAGAAAGCCTTGACCCTGCGGAAGACGGTTATGTGCGCCAACTGTGGGTGGCGGAAGCGCAAAGGCGCATTGAAGATGTGCGCAGCGGACGTGTGGCGACTGTTGCCGGTGCAGAGGCGTTTGCCCAGGTCAGAGCAGCCATAGCGCGATGAATTACCGCTTTCACCCGGAAGCCTTGCGCGAATTTCAGGCAGCGACGATTTATTACGAGGAACAGCAGCGCGCTTTGGGTGAGCGTTTTATATCCGCCGTTCAGACAGCGATTGATCACATCATCGCTTCGCCGTTGTCGGGGCGCATTCTGGAAGAGGATGTGCGCCGCTATTTAACCAAAGTTTTTCCTTATGCGGTGTTGTACTCAGTGGAGGACGAATACATCTTGATCGTTGCCGTCATGCATTGTCATCGCGAGCCGGGGTATTGGCTGCATAGGGTTTAGAAATCACGCATTGCGCCAGATGTCGGCATAAACAATGGAGGTTTTGGCCTCCCTTGTTTTTTGTCTGGAGTTCGGATTTTTGCCGCTCTGCCGCGAGTCATGTCGCTGGCGACACTATCGCGCATGTGATTCGTGGGATTTTTCCACTATTCAAGTCGCTGCCGTTGATGTAAAACATAGCCTGCTGGATATTAGAGAAAAATACACTTGAATTGATAAGGGAATTATTCAATTCATTTTGCTCCATTGAAGGATGTTTGAACATGCGTTTGAGTGCCGCACAAGTCGAAGCGATCAAGCAGGAGGCCGAACATTGTTTCGGCGCTCAGGCCGACGTGTGGCTGTTCGGTTCGCGCGTGGATGATGCGCGGCGCGGCGGTGATGTGGATTTGTATGTGCATTCCGGCGTGGGCGACGCTGACCGTTTGGCCGCTGCGCGTTTTGCTTTTCTGGCGCGGCTCAAGCGGCGCATCGGCGACCGCAAGATTGATCTGGTGTTGCAGCGCGAAGGTGGAGAGGTGTTGCCGATTTACGAAATAGCCAGGCAACAAGGGGTGAAATTGTGACTGCAAGCGCATATTCGCTGGCGTTGGCACAATGCGAGACGCACGCGGTGGCTGAACGGCTGGTCGAAATATTGCAGCACGTCAAAACATTTTCGGTGCGCTATGAGAATGCCTAACTCACACAAGAAATCGCAGCGCGGCTTCACGCTGACCGAGTTGATTACTGTGATGGTTATCGTCGGTATCATTTCGGTGGCGGCGATCCCAAAATTTTTTGACCGCGATGTTTTCGACAGTCGCGGTTACCGCGATCAGGTGCTATCCACTTTGCGTTTCGCGCAGAAGCTGGCGATCGCGCAGCGGCGTTTTGTGTGTGTGGATATCGAGCCGGGCAGCGTCACGCTGACCTTCGACACCACCGAGCCCAGCACGGCGCACACTGCGGCAACCTGCCCTGGCGATCCGCTGGTCAGCCCCGCCGGGGTAACGCCTTACACAATCTCCGCGCCGACGGCGAATGTGACCTTGGCCGGTTACACGGATTTTAGTTTCAGCGCGCTGGGCGCGCCTAGCGCGGCACAAAGTATCACGGTCGGCGGATACACCATTACGGTGGAGGCGGAGACGGGTTATGTGCATTGAGAGTGTTTTGCAATGACAATCAATGGGGCGCGGGTGTAACTGTTATGGGCATGTTCGATCTCATTAAAATGCTCGGCGAAGCGAAAGTCGAGTTTGTATTAGTGGGCGGGCTGGCGGTTGCCTTGCGCGGTTATCAGCGTGTCACGATGGATGTAGATGTCGTGGTGGCGATGGATGAAGAGAATTTGCAGCGGTTTCTTTCCGCAGCCAAGAAGGCTGGTTTGCGTCCAACGATCCCGGTTTCGCTTGATTCGCTCGCGCAACCGGAATTGATCGAACAGTGGTATCGCGAGAAAGGCATGTTGGCATTCAGTCTGCGCGGCAACGAGACGATGGCGACGGTGCTGGATGTGTTGGTCAGGCCGGTGGTTTCATTTGCCGATTTGCGGCGCGATGCCTCGATGGTCAAGGTGGGGGCGGTTAACATTCCGGTGGCCTCCATCGCGCATTTGATCTGCATGAAAACAGGGACAGGGCGAAGCAAAGATGCCATTGATGTCGAGGAATTAAGGAAGCTTCAAGCGCCACAATGAAAACAGCCGAACAAAATTTTTGTTTACTCCGGGAAATCGAGGCGAATCGCAGATTTCTGCTGATGGCCTATGAGCAGAATCCGAATTTGCTGGCAAACGCGGAGCCGCGTATTCGGCAGATATTTCAGGCGGACAATTCTGAAGCTCAAGAAGCTGTGCGCAGTGCCAGTGTTGCCAAACAGCGCGGCATCACCCTGGTCGAACTGATTATTTTCATCGTCATCATCAGCGTGGCGCTGACCGGGATTTTGCTGGTGATGAACGTGGTGACACGCAGCAGCGCCGATCCGCTGGTGCACAAACAGGCGCTGGCGATTGCCGAATCGCTGCTGGAGGAGGTGGAGTTGAAGCCGTTCACTTTTTGCGACCTAGATGATCCGACTTTCGATACGGCGGGGGCGGCGCTAATTGGTCCGGGTGATTGTACTGCCACGCTGGAGGGGATCGGGCCGGAAGGGGAGGGCCGTTACGCCGCGCCACAGTTCGATAACGTGAACGACTACGATGGCTTCAACATGGCGGCGGTGGTGGATATAAACGGGGCACCGGCGGTGGCCGGATATACAGTTGACATCGTTGTCACCCCGACCATTTTGGATACGATTCCTGCCGTTGCATCGCTGCTGATTACGGTGACGGTCACCGGGCCGGATGGTGTGGCAGTGGTGCTGGAAGGTTATCGCACGCGCTATGCTCCGAATGCGGATTAATGATGAATAAACACTTAATACAAGGTTTCACGCTGGTGGAGATGATCGTGGTGATCGTCATCACCGGCATTATCGCCAGTGTGGTTGCGGTGTTTTTGCGCGCGCCGGTGGAAGGATATGCCGACAGCGCGCGCCGCGCCGAGTTGACCGACATCGCCGACACCGCGCTGCGCCGCGTGTCGCGCGATTTGCGCACGGCCTTGCCCAACAGCGTGCGCGTAACTGGCGCATGCGCTGCCGGCCCCGGCCCGTGCTATATGGAATTCATTCCGACCTTGAGCGGCGGGCGTTATCGGGCGGGTACGGCTGGGGCTGCGGCTGATGTTATTTGTCCGGGCGGGACGGATAGGGATGACATTTTGGATTTCGGCGCAGCCGATGTCTGTTTTGAGGTACTGGGGCCGATGCCGCCGGTGGCGGTAGGTGAACAGATCGTGGTCAATAACATTGGGGGAGGTGTCGCACCAGACGAGGCCTATCTCGGAAATAACACCGCGTTGCATAATCGCCGTGTGGTGGCTGGTGTGGGCGCAAACAGCATCACGCTCGCCTCGCTTGCCGGCTTGACCAACACTTCATGCGTGCCCGGTGGCGCAGGATTTGTCGGCGGTTGCCGTTTCCACGTGGTGAATACCGCCGTGACTTACGCCTGCGATGGTGCGGGCAATTTGCTGCGCTGGCAGGGTTATGCCATTCAAGCGGCGCAGCCAGTGGCATCGCCGGGGGGAACCACCTCCACGCTGGCGACCAACGTGAGCGATTGCCGCTTCGCCTACGCGCCGGGCGTGTCGGAACGGGAAGGGCTGGTGACCATGCACTTGAGCATCACCGAAGATGGAGAAACCGTCGCCATGTATGCCGCGACTCATGTGAGCAACGTGCCATGAATCCAAATAATCCATCAACCATCATATTCCCTCCCCCTTGCAGGGGGAGGGCTAGGGTGGGGGTAGAAACGTTTGCGCTCCACAACTCTACCCCCATCCCAACCTTCCCCCTGCAAGGGGGAAGGAGTGCGTTAGGCGCTGCGGGTTTTTCCGGGATGAAAAAGATTCAACAAGGATTCAGCATTGTTTCCGCCATTTTCCTGCTGGTGGTGCTGGCCTTTCTGGGCACGGCGATGGTGACGTTCTCCACTTCGCAACACCAATCGGCGGCGATGGATGTGCAGGGCGCGCGCGCCTATCAGGCGGCACGTTCCGGGATCGAGTGGGGGATATACCAAGTGTTGATACCGCCCGCACCCGCGTGTGCGGGCGTGGCAGTATTGCCCGCCATGGCGGGCACATTGGCCGATTTCACGGTGACGGTTGGATGCGTTTCGACTGGCGCGATAGCGGAAACGGGTTATGCCGGCGGCCCCGTGGCCGGTTTTGTGACGGTTTACAGATTGACTTCGACCGCCACGCAGGGTGCGCTTGGCACGCCGAGTTATATCGAACGGCGGATCGAGATCACCATCACGAGGTGATAGTGTTGTAGGTCGGGTTTTAGCCCGACATGTCGGGTTGCACCCGCAAGGGGTAGGCCGTGGTTGTAAGGGGCTAAAGCCCCAACAACACACGCACAAACCCGACCTACAAGGGGCTGCGCATAGATACCGTCGCGCTATAAAACTATTACCTTGCCCGCAAGCCAATAAATACGGGCATCTACAAAGCAAGATGATGGAGATGCCCGTATTTACCTCGCAGAGGTTCTTGTACCCTGTGGGTATTGGCTTGGCGGGCAGATGAAAAATACGATCCGTGCCACAACAGGCGCGGACAATAAAAGCCGGAAACCGGCAAACAACCAACTGGCAGGGGGTGCCGATGAAAAACTTTATAAGAATAATTTTCTTGATTTCAAGTCTCTTGGCGGGGGCGGCGCAGGCGGGGGTGTGTACCAGCGTTCAATCCGGCAACTGGAACACTTCTTCGACATGGAGTTGTACCGGCGGAATCACGCGACCGAGTGCAGGACACGACGCAATTATCGTCAGCCCGCATACGGTCACTCTCGACGGTAATCGCTTTGCAGCGAACCTGACCATCAACACGGGCGCGACGCTGGACGATAACGGTAACGATCTGACTGTCACCGGCAGTGTGTTGATCGACGGCACTTATGACGGAACCGGCAACAACGGTAACCTGATAATGGAAGGCGCGGGACAGACACTTTCCGGCACGGGCACGATCATTGATATCGGCCGCATACAGATCGACGCGAACACCACTATCCCGGCGGGCTCGAATCTGAATTTGACGCTTGACAGCGAGATTCGTGTGGGCGATCAAGGTGCCGCCACGCTCACCATAGACGGAACGATTACGGGAACCAGCCAGAACCCCGGCAACCGCATTATCCGTTTGGACAACAACAACACTTCCAACGTCATCATCAACGGCACGCTGGATGCGCCGAATTCTTTTGTCGAAATTCAGGACGGCGGAACGCTCACCAACAACGGCACGGTGTCGTTGCAGTATCTCGACGGCAATGGCGACAACACGGCAACCTGGATTCAGGGAGCCAATTCCAGTTTGACATTTACTGCGCCGGATCAGGGCTGGGTGGGTGTATTTGATGCTTCGGCCAGCGGCAATACCGTCACCTATAACGGCACCGCGATTACGCCGATTACGCCCAGCACCAGCTATTACAACCTCGGCGGAACGGCGCTCGTCTGTCCGCATGGTGTCACCGTACAAAATAGCGACCCTTGCGATGTGCCCGGCGGGGCGGGGACGGCGACTGGAAGCCCAACCCTTTGCGTAAATGATGCGAGCAACGGCAGCACGCTGACGTGGACGAATTTACCCGGACCAGTTGCAAATGACGGCTCAGAAGCCACGAGGTCGCTGAATGATTTGCAGGTGAGCCAATACCTGCTTTGTACCGGCTATGGTTTTGCCATTCCGGCAGGCTCGACCATTAATGGCATCACGGTCAACCTCGAACGCAGAGCTTCAGCTGCCAGCAGAATTCGGGATTCCGCTATGCGGTTGGTCATGGATGTGGCCGGTGTCGCCACGATTCAGGCAACAGATCGTGCCACAGCCACTTTTTATCCTACCGGAACGAATATCTCCGAAGCACATGGCGCCGCTACCGACCTCTGGGGTGGCGTATGGACTGCAGCAGACATCAATTCGCCCAATTTTGGCGCGGCGCTGGCTTCCGTGAAGCCGGTGACATGGAATGCCGGGATCACGGCTCGCGTGGATCACATGCCGATCACGGTAAGCTACACCATTGGATACACCTCGGTTTCATCCATCGCCGTGGCCAGCACCAATCCGACTAATCCCGCCACGTCGGTTTCCTGGACAGTGACTTTCAGTCGCAGCGTAACGGGCGTGGATGCCGCCGATTTTTCGCTGGTGCAAGGCGGCAGTGTGACGGGCGCTTCCATCACCGGAGTGTCGGGCAGCGGCACCACTTGGACGGTGACGGCCAACACCGGCAGCGGTACGGGCACGCTGGGCTTGAATCTGGTGGATGACGATTCGATTCTGGATGTGTATAGCCTTCCGCTGGGCGGCACCGGTGCGGGCAACGGCAACTTTTCCGGGGCGATCTATACCGTTGAGCCAGTGATGACTTGTCTTACCGATACTTTCAGTACCGGCACGCTGGATCCTTCCCTGTGGACGGTCAGAACCATCATGGGCGCTTTTACCCCGCAAGTGGTCGATGTCGGCGGCGGCGATTTCCGTTTGCGGCTGACCGATACCGGCGGCAACGAAGCGACTTTTGCCCAGCTCACCAGCACATTCCCGGGGTCGGGTAACAAGGTGGTGATGGAGATTGACTATTTCGCTTATGGCGGCACTGGCGCGGACGGTATCGCCGTGACCTTCTCGGATTCGACAGTTTCTTCCACCACCGGCGGTTTCGGCGGTTCGCTGGGTTACGCACCGAACGGAGCCAACGACGGTTTTGGCGGCGGCTGGCTGGGCATCGGGCTGGACGAGTACGGTAACTTCCCCAACCCGACGGAAGGGCGCAGCGGTTATCCGGTCGGCTGGACTGCCCCGGCGACAGCCAATGCGGCAGCCGGGTTTTATAAAACCAATGTTTCCGTGCGCGGCAGCGGCAGCGGGGCAACGGGCTATTCCCTGTTGGCCAACACCGGGGTGCTGGCGACCGCAGTGGCTCCGTTGACGGGCGCGGCGGGGGATACGCCTTACCGTTTCCGCTTCACTCTTGACCACAGCGACAACGTCCACGCCTATGTCACGGTAGAGCGCGACACCACGGGCACGGGCGGCAGCTACGCCACGCTGGTGCCGCAGTTCGATGTGAAAGGCCCCAACAGCGGTCAGTCGGCGGTGCCGGCCAATTGGCTGGTTTCTTTCACTGGATCGACGGGTGGCGCAACCAATAATCACGATTTCAAACGTGTGAGGGTTTGCGCCAATACCATTGTTTTGGGCACGCTGGATCATCTTGAGATACAGCATTCCAGCGGCGCGGGGCTGACTTGCGCGAGTAATACGCTGACCGTCAAAGCCTGCGCCGATGCTGCATGTACTTCCCTTTATACGGGCGGTGTCAGCGGTACGCTGGATGCGACGGGTACACCCACGGTTAATTGGGATGGCACGACGGGCGGCGCGGCGGGAGCCGGGTTTGTTATCCCCAGCGGCAGCAGTTCGGTGACCAAAGATGTGCAAGTCGCCACGGCAGGCAGCGTGGTGTTTGGCATTAACACGGCCACAGTTTCACCGGTCCCACCCAGCGCTACCACCTGCAGTTTCGGCTCGCCTGTGTGCACCTTCACGGCGGATACCGCCGGTTTCATTTTCTCGGATAGCGCGACGGGAAGTGGCGTTTACACCATCCCCACGCTCACTTCCGGGACGGCGCAGGATACAACCGGGGCGCTCTGGTTGCGCGCGGTCAAAGCTTCTACCGCCGATGCGGCAGTTTGTACTCCGGCAATTATCAGCCAGACGGTTGACGTTGATCTGGGCTACAACTGCGACGATCCGAATAGCTGCCAAGCGGGCGGTCTCGGCAACATCAACGGCACGGCGATTGCCGCCGGTGGCACAGCGGTCAGTCTCACCTTTGATGTTAACGGTTCCACTCCGATCACCTCGGTGCGCTATGACGATGCGGGTCAAATCACGCTGACCGCCAGTAAAACATTTCTTCCGTTTATCAGTGGCACAAATGTTTCGCTGAGCGGAATCAGCACCACTTTTGTGGTGAAACCGCATCATTTTGATCTTTCCGGCATTCAGCGAACCGCTTTGCCCATTCTGGTTAATCCGGCAGCGGCAAATGCGCTGGGCAGCGCGTTTGTGGCGGCGGGCGAGGAATTTTCTGTGACCGTGACCGCGAAAAATGCGCTTAATGCCGATACGAAAAATTTCGGGCGGGAAATCGCGCCGGAAAGCGTAAAGCTCACCTCCACGCTGGCAGCCGGTCTCGGGTTGATCAACAATCCGGCGCTTGGCGGCACGTTCGGTGCGTTCATTGACGGCGTGGCCAGCGCCGATGGCGTGAGTTTCCTGCCCGACGGGATAACGCGCAGCACGCCGTTCACTTGGCACGAAGTCGGCATTATCACGCTGACCCCGAGCGTGTCCGATGGAGACTATCTCGGCGCGGGTGTCGTATCGGGCACGGCCAGCGGCAATGTGGGACGTTTCTTTCCGCATCACTTCGATACCACCGTGATCGCCCCGATGAACTGCGCCGGCTTAGTGTTTGCGACAGCCTGCCCAGGGAATGGTCTGGTTTATGAAGTGCAGCCTTTCACGGCCAATGCCTATGCCAGAAGCGCCAGTGGCGGCACGACGCAAAACTACGCGTATTCGGCCACGCCCGCCAATAATTTTGCCAATGCGGTGACGTTGAGCGCCGTGGCTGCCGCCGGTGGTGCGGCGCACGGAACCGGTTCGCTCTCTGCCGGAACATCCATGCCGAGCAGCGGGTTCGCGGTAGGGCTCGGCACGCTCAATACGCCCGAGTTCACTTTCACCGCGTCACCCGATGCCCCGAGCGATGTGTTTATCCGGGCGAACGATGGCGAGGCATCTTCGTTGCGGGCTGTCGCGGCCACTTCGGTGGAGGGAGGACTCAAGGCGGTGAGCGGGCGCATCAAGGTTTCCAACGCGCACGGCTCGGAACAGTTAAGGCTGCCTATTTTTGCGACGGTGCAGTATTACGACGGTTTGGGTTGGGTGACCAGTTCGACTGACAGTGCAACTTCGTTCGATACGACAGTGGCGCTCACGTTCACTCCCATTAAAGCTCCGCTGGCTGCCGCAAATGTGAATGTGGTGAATGTCGGCGTGGTGACGGCGGCGGCAGGCATCATTCCCTTTACCTTGGCCGTACCGGGAGTGACTGGCAGTGCCGACATCAGCATTCCCACTCCTCCATTTTTAACTCCCGCTACCGGGCGGATCACCTTCGGTGTGTATAGAGGGGCCAACCAATTTATTTACATGCGCGAGGCCTATTGAAATTCAAACTGGTTCTTTGCCCCAAGCCAATAAATACGGGCATCTGCAATGGGTATGCGAGGTAGATCGCCTATTGACGGGCGTTTCCGAGCAGTTGAATATTCAGACGGGCATTTGAATGCCTGTCTGAATTTCGGACGGAGGGGTGGAATCGGGGGGTAATAGGGGAAATATCCTTGACAGCAATAGGTTAGTCAATTAAGTTCACGCCAATTATGGGATTGCCACGTATTTTCTCTTTTTTTACCCGCAGCAGCCGCGATGCCGGTTGGGTTTCGGTGACTCTCGGCAACAAGGGGGTATATCTCGCCCAGGCGAAGTTTGTGGGGGGGCGACCGCAGGTGACGCGGTGCGCTTTTTATCCCGCCGAAGAAGTGACTTCCGCCACGCTGGAAAAAATCCGCAAGGACGCGCAGCTCGAAGGTGGCCGCTACACCACGGTGTTGGCTCCGAACGAATACCAGTTGTTGATGGTGGAAGCGCCCAGCGTGCCGGTGGATGAATTGAAGACGGCCATCCGCTGGAAAATCAAGGATTCGCTCAGTTACCACATCGACGATGCGACGATTGATGTGCTGCAAATTCCTTCGGGAAAATATGGCAGCGACCGCCCGCAATCGCTGTACGCGGTGGCGGCTTCCAACGAGACAATACGCAAGCGCATTGCGCTGTTCGAAAAAGCCAAGTTCGATTTGGCGGTGATCGACATCGCGGAAATGGCGCAACGCAACATCGCCACTTTGTACGAAACGGAAGGGCGCGGTCTGGCGCTGCTGGCTTTCGACGATGAGGGCGGCCTGCTGACCATTACCTGCGACGGTGAGTTGTTTCTGGCGCGGCGCATTGATATTGCGCTGGGGCAGTTGCAGGATGCGGACGAAAGTCTGCACCAGCAATATCAGGATCGCGTCGAGCTGGAAGTGCAGCGCTCGCTGGATTATTTTGACCGGCAGTTTAATCACATTCCGATGGAGCGTTTGCTGGTTTCTGTCACTGCCGGATCGGGGTTGGTAAAAAAACTGGCGGACAATCTGGGGCTGCCGGTCGAGGCGCTGGATTTGGCGCAGGGCATGGACATCATCGGCGTGCCGGAATTGGCCGATAGCGAATTCGCCTGCTTGGCTTTGCATGCTTTGGGTTCGGCGCTGCGGCTGGAGAAGAAGGCGCTATGAGCCAGCAGATCAACCTGTTCAATCCGATTTTCCTCACACAGAAAAAATATTTTTCTGTGATTACGATGTTGCAAGCGCTGGGCTTGATCGTGCTGGGTTCTTTTTTGTTCTACGGTTACGCGTGGTATCAGGTGCGGTCATTGGCCAAGCAGACGCAGGAGATGACCCGGAGCTATCAGTCGGAACAGGTGCGCCTGGCAAAATTCACCAGCGATTTTTCGCCGCAACGCGCAAGCCAGGCATTGAACGACGAACTGAAAGCGCTGGAACTCAAAGTTGCCGCGCAAGACAGTTTGCTGAACACGCTCAAGAGCGGGGCGATTGGCAATACCCAGGGCTATTCGGAATACCTGCGCGCATTTGCGCGGCAAGCGGTTCACGGTTTGTGGTTGACCGGGTTTGATATTAACGGGGATGGGTCGGAAATGAGTCTGCAAGGGGCGGTGACCAATCCGCAATTGTTGCCCGCCTACATCCAGCGCATGAACCGGGAAGAGGTGATGCGCGGCAAGTCGTTCTCCATGCTGCAAATGAAACAGCCCAAGAGCGAGGATGGCAAATCTCCGCCGCGCAGTTATGTCGAATTCAGTTTGCATTCGACCGAAGTCGTCGAGGAGAAGAAACGATGAAAGCGCGTTGGGATGCTCTTGTTGCCAAAGTTGACGGCATGTCGCTGCGCGAACGCGCGCTGATTTTTGCGGCGTTGGCGTTTGGTGTGGTGTCGCTGATTAATTCCTTCTTGCTCGATCCGCTGCTGGCACAGCAAAAAAGTTTGTCTGCGCAAGTGCGGCAGCAGCAGGAGAAGATGAAAGAAAATCAGGCTCAGTTCGGCATGTTGATGCAGGCCAAACAGGCGGATGAACATGCGCCGGAGCGCGAGCGCATCCGCCAGTTGCGCGAACAGATCGCGCAAGGCGATGCGTATCTGAAAGAGAAGCAGGAACGGCTGGTTCCGCCGGAGAAAATGGCGCTGCTGCTGGAGCAGGTGTTGAGCAAAAACACGCGCTTGCAACTGGTGGCGCTGGACACGTTGCCCGCTTCGCTGTTTATCGAACCGACAGCGGACGGGATTAAAGCGGCGGCGCAGGACAAACAGATTTACAAGCATGGTGTGACAATCACCGTGCGCGGCAGTTATGCCGATTTGTTGCAATATCTCACCGCGCTGGAAAAATTGCCCACGCAAATGTTCTGGGGCATGGCGAAAATGGAGGTGGTGCAATATCCCGATGCGGAATTGACGCTGACGCTATACACCTTGAGCTTGGATAAAATATGGCTACAAGTATGAACAATAGATTGTGCGCTGTGCTGCTAATCGCGCTGGGACTGTTTGCCGTTCCGCTCGCAGCAGAGCAGTTGCCCGATCCGACGCGCCCGGCCATCGAACTGGTGCCGGGGTTGAGCGAGGGGGCGGCATCGCAAGCGCCGCCACCGCAGGGTTTGCAGTCGGTGATTATTTCCCGCAAGCGCGAGGCGGCGATTATCAACGGCATTGAAGTCGAGCGCGGAGACAAATTCGGCGATGCCGTATTGACTGATGTGAACGAGACTTGCGTGGTGCTGATGGGGCCGGAGGGCCGCCGCGTGATGCACATGTTTCCGACCGTGAAAATGACAAAAAACCAGATGGCTTGCGTCAAGCGCCAGGCAATGCGGCCGATCAGCAAAACAATCTACAAGCCTGCGAAAAAGAATAAAGCCAAGAAAAAAGTGAAAGCGAAAACCAAGAAGCGCGCCGTGGTTTGCGTGCCGGTCGAAGAATTCAAGGATGGGAGCGGGAAATGAAGCGAATATTCGTGATGCTGTGTTTGTTGTCGGTTGCGGGCTGCGCCAGCACGGGGGCAAGTTCCGTAAAACAGTCGATTGACGCGGAAATGGATGTGGTCGCCAAGGAAAGAGCCCTCCCCAGCAAACAGGACGAAGTGAATAACGCGCTGCTGCCGCCGCTGGCGATGCCGCTGCAAGCGGCGGACGGCAAGATGGTGGCCGAAGCCAAGTTCGATCTGGTGGTCAACAATACCCCGGCGCAACAGGTGTTCATGGCGATCGTGTCCGGCACCCGTTACAGCATGCTGTTGCATCCCGATGTGGGCGGCAACATTTCGCTCAACCTGAAAGACGTGACCGTGTTCGATGCGCTGGAGTCGATACGCGAAATGTACGGCTACGAATACAAGATGGACGGCGCGCGCATTTACATTCAACCGGTCGGCCTGCAAACCCGCATTTTTCAGGTGAGCTACCTGACCGGGCAGCGCGACGGCAAATCCAATTTGCGCGTTTCCTCGGGGTCGGTAGGCGATGTGACTTCGGGCAGTACGGGGACGACGGCAAACACGCCCGCTTCCGGTGCCAGCAGCAGCGACCGCGAGAGCAGCAAAGTCAGCATGACTTCCAAATCCAATTTCTGGGAAGAATTGAGCGCGGCGCTGGTCGCCATCGTTGGTGCCGAAAAAGGGCGCAGCGTGGTCATCAGTCCGATGTCGGGTGTGATCGTGGTGCGCGCCATGCCCGAGGAATTGAGAAATATTGCCGCGTATCTCAAGGCTTCGCAGATTTCCATCGAGCGCCAAGTGATTCTCGAAGCGAAGATCGTCGAAGTGCAATTGAATGAAACTTTCCAATCCGGAGTGAACTGGGGCGTATTCGGCTCGCTGAAGAACAGTCCGGGCAGCTTGGGTTCTTTCGGCGTGGTTTCGCCGGGCGCAACACTGGGGACGACCGGTTCGATGACCAACGGCATTATCACTTCGACGGCGGGCACGAATTTGGCAGGGGTGGCGGCAGGCTCTTTGCCGTCCGGTGCAACGGCGGGCACTTTGTTCGGCCTCGCTTTCCAGACCGGCAATTTTGCGGCCATGCTCAATTTTCTGGAGACGCAGGGCGATGTTCATGTGCTGTCCAGCCCGCGCATCGCCACCTTGAATAACCAGAAGGCGATCTTGAAGGTGGGTACCGACGAATTCTTCGTGACGGAAATCAGCGGCGGCACGCAATCGACCACCGCCATTGCGGGCACATCGCCGACCGTCAAAGTGCAGCCGTTCTTCTCCGGCATCATGCTGGATGTCACGCCGCGCATCGACGAAAACGATGAGATCATCCTGCACGTGCATCCCTCGGTCAGCACTGTCTCGACGGTGAACAAGACAGTGAATCTGGGCGTGAGCATGGGCACATACAATCTGCCGCTGGCTTCGAGTTCGGTGTCGGAAACCGACAGCGTCGTGCGCGCCAGAGACGGCCAGATCGTGGCGATTGGCGGCTTGATGCGCCAGGCTTCGTTCGACGACCAGTCGGGCATTCCGGGGCTGTCGAAAAACATCTTCGGCCAAACTAGCCGAATTACCCAGAAACGCGAGTTGGTCATTCTGATCAAGCCGACCGTGGTGAACAGTGACAAAGACTGGTCGGATGACATCACGCGCAGCCGCGATAGAATCAGCGGCATGAACAGATAATGTATCTGCGGCATTTCGGGCTACGTGAACTTCCTTTTTCGCTGACCCCCGACACCAGCTTCTTTTTTGCCTGCTCCAATTATCAGGAAGGTCTGAACACGTTGCTGGTCGCCGCGCGCAACGGCGAGGGCTTCATCAAAATCACGGGCGAGGTGGGCAACGGCAAAACGCTGCTGTGCCGCAAATTTCTCGCCACATTGAATCAGGGCAAACAAGCCACCACGCTGATCGGCACGCAGGACGAAGCCGCCGAAGCCAAAGCCGGGTTACGTTTTGTCACCGCCTATTTGCCCAATCCCTATCTTGAACCGCGCAGCCTGCTGCTGGCCTTGGCCGACGAATTCCGTGTCGAGCTGGATGGCAATGTTGACCAGCACCTGCTACTGAAAGAACTCACCCGTGCTTTGCTCAATTTTGCGCGCGAAGGCAAACGCGTGCTGGTGTGTCTGGACGAGGCGCAGGCGATGCCGCTGGAAAGTATCGAGGTGTTGCGGCTGCTGACCAATCTGGAAACGGAAAAACGCAAACTGCTGCAAGTGGTGTTGTTCGGTCAGCCGGAATTAAACGACAGGCTGAACCACCATTCGGTGCGCCAGTTGCGCCAGCGCATCAGTTTTCAGTACGAGCTGAAAGGGTTGCTGCACGATGAGTTGGAGCGCTACCTGCGCCACCGCATGGCGGTGGCGGGTTATAGCGGCGACACTTTGTTCAGCAAACATGCGGTCGGGAAATTGCATCGCATCAGCGGCGGCACGCCGCGTCTCATCAATATCGTGGCGCACAAGGCGCTGATGCTGGCGTTCGCCGAAGGGCGGCAACAAGTCACCGCCAAACATATTGCGCTGGCCGCCGCCGATACGCCGGAAGCGCGGCGCGACTGGCTGCCGTGGGTGCTGTTCGCGGGCGTGGCTATTGTTTCGCTGCTGGCGGCGGCGTGGGTTTATCTGCGATGAGTTTGATTAACCAAGTGCTGAACGAACTGGAGCAGCGCGGCGCGCAGACTTCGTCCGAGCAAACCATGGTGCGCGCGGTACCGGCGCGGGCAGAACGCCGCTGGAAAATGCCGGTCTTGCTCGCGGTAGTTCTGCTTATCGCGGGAGCGGCGCTGTGGTTTTGGCCTTCAGCTCAACAGCCCGAGCAGGAGCAGGCGGAAGTGACCGGCTCGATTGCTCCCGCTCCCGTCGTTTCGGTGGCGGACGAGCATTTGCAACCCGATATAAAAATGAGTTTTGAACTGCGCGAGGTTCCGCCAGCGCAGCCGCCGCAGGAAAGCGATAGCGCCGAGCCACCCCAACCTGTCGCCAGCAAAACAGCGGTGGTGGCGCAGCCGCCGAAACCCGCCGAAATCCGCCATCCCGTTGCCGCTGTCCCCTCTTCGGGCGCATTGCCGCTCAAGCAAATCAGCCGCACGCAACAGGCCGATGCCGAGTATCGCAAAGCGCAGGCCCAGCAACAGCAAGGGCATGCAGCCGAAGCGCTGGCGGGCTACGACGCGGCCCTCAAACTGAACGAGCAACACGATGCGGCGCGGCTGGCGCTGGCCGCGTTGCTGGTGGGAAGCCATCGCGGGGTCGATGCGGAGCGTGTGTTGCTGGAGGGGCTACGCCTGAAACCGGCGCATACCGTTTTCAGCATGGCGCTGGCGCGCGTGCAGGTCGAGCTGGGCAACGGCAAACAGGCGCTGCAAACGCTGGAAAGTAATTTGCAGCGGGCGGGCGACAAGGCTGACTACCAGGCGTTTTACGCGGCGCTGTTGCAGCGCGAGGGGCGGCACAAAGAGGCGCTGAACAGCTATCAACAGGCGCTGCGCCTGTCTCCCAATAGCGGCATCTGGCTGATGGGCTACGCCATTTCATTGCAAGCCGAGCAGCGCCCGCAAGAAGCGAAAACCGCGTACCAGCGCGCGCTGGACACCAGAACATTGAGCCCCGAATT
>JAGVNQ010000015.1 GCA_020053195.1 Sideroxydans sp. | reverse complement strand
AGCTTGCTCGCGAAGTGCTTTCGCGAGCAAGCTCGCTCCTACAGTAAAAATACGGCTATTGGATAATCCGGGTTTAATTCCAGTCATCACGACAGCCAACCCGTTTCCTGTGCATTTGTCTTCCCCAACCTCGTGAAGTACCCGCAAGGGGTAGGCCGTGAATGTAAAGCCGACAAGTCGGCAACATTCACGCACATGCCCGCCAATAGGCGATCTACAGCCTATACAGCTCGCGCCACAGAGCAATGCCATAAGCCATTTTGAGCAGACGGCTGGTTATCAGGACACTTTAAAAACAGCGTAATATCCTTGCAATTCATGGAATGCTTATCCATAATTACAAGCATGTTTGAACGCAGATTATTTTCCCAACTCGCTGATGCGCTGGATCATTCTCCCGCAACGGTGCTGCTCGGCCCGCGACAAGTGGGCAAGACGACGCTGGCGCTGGCAGTGGGCGAAGCGCGCGCGTCGCTGTATCTCGATCTTGAGTCCGAGCAGGACAGAGCCAAGCTTGCCCAGCCTGAGTTGTATCTTGCAGACCATCAGGACAAGCTGGTGATATTGGATGAGGTGCATCGCGCGCCGGGTTTGTTTCCGGTGTTGCGCGGATTGATTGACAAGGGGCGGCGGGCGGGGCGAAACAACGGGCAATATCTGCTGCTGGGTTCGGCCTCGCTCGATCTGCTCAAACAATCCGGCGAAACTCTGGCAGGGCGCGTTGCTTATCTGGAACTCGCGCCGTTGAATGTGTTGGAAACGCAATCACTAGCGATGGACACGTTGTGGCTGCGCGGCGGCTTCCCGCAAAGTTTGCTGGCGACCAGTGTAGCGCGCAGCCTGCGCTGGCGGCAGGACTTCATCCGCACCTATCTGGAACGCGATATTCCTCAATTCGGCCCGCGCATCGCAGCGGAAACCTTGCGCCGTTTCTGGGGAATGCTGGCACATCATCAAGGCGGCATGCTCAACACCGCGCAGTTCGCGCGCAATCTCGGTGTGGATGTAAAAACCGCCGCGAGTTATCTCGACTTGCTGGTGGACTTGCTGCTGGTGCGCAAGCTGCAACCGTGGCACGCAAATCTGGGCAAGCGTTTGGTAAAAGCGCCCAAAGTCTATGTGCGCGACAGCGGCCTGGTTCACGCCCTACTGAATATCCCCGACAAGGAGACTTTGCTCTCGCACCCCGTGGTCGGGCAAAGCTGGGAATGTTTCGTTATTGAAAATCTGTTGTCTTGCGCGTCCGATCAGGTGCAGGGTTATTACTACCGCACCAGTGGCGGCGCGGAAATCGACCTGTTGCTGGCGTGGCCGGATGGCAAGCTTTGGGCGATTGAAATCAAGCGCAGCCTCACGCCCAAGCTGGAACGTGGCTTCCATTCGGCATGCGCCGATCTCAATCCGGCGCGCAAATTTGTAGTCTATCCCGGCACGGAACGCTATCGCATGGCTGCCGATATTGAGGCGATTCCTTTGACGATGCTGGCCGCCGAATTGCAGAGTAGCTGACACAAACCCATCACAACAGGACGATTTTGCCCGGCTAATGCAACCAGCCATCGCGTGAAGAAGCCCGCCAATAGGCGATCTACACGATATGCCTAGCGGGAAGTGACTTGCAAATTGGGTGGGAATTTTAGGGTTTCAGCCGAAATGTTTGTTGTTGGAAAAATTCTTGAATACCGTTTTTTGTTAATGTATAAACACACAAACACAGATTAAGGAGTATTTATGAATCAAAAACGCTGGAATGTAGCCGTGTCACCTGACACCGATCAAGCACTGCGCATGTTTCTGGCCAGCCAAGGCGGTGGGCGTAAAGGCGACCTGTCGCGCTTTATCGAGGACGCTGTTCGGGCGCACATTTTGGAACTGACGGCTGAGCAGGTCAAAGCATCCAACGCGGATGTGAGCGAAAGTGACCTGACCTCCATGGTTGAAGAAGCGGTGCTGTGGGCGCGTAATCATTGATGCTGGTCGTACTCGACACCAACGTGTTGCTCTCGGCGCTCATCTCGCCGCATGGCGCGCCCGATGTGATTTACCGCGCTTGGCGTGCCGCCAAATTTGAGGTCATCACCTCGACAGTACAGCTCGACGAATTGCGGCGTGCCAGCCGCTATCCCAAGTTTCAGGCAGTATTGCAACCGCACAAGGTGGGCGCAATGGTCAACAACCTTCAACGCGCCACCGTTCTGGATTCCTTGCCAACCGGAATTGAAGCAGCCGATCCGAATGACGCATTTTTGCTTGCAATGGCAATAGCTGGAAAAGCGGACTATCTGGTGACCGGAGATAGACGAGCAGGGCTGTTGCAGCAAGCACGCATCGGGAAAACGCGGATTGTCACTCCCACCACATTTTGCCTTGAAGCGCTCTAGGGCGCTGATTTGATAAGCCGGAATCAATATATCTCGTCATCACCCGGCCTCTATCTACAACCTCGTTAAGTACCCGCAAGGAGTAGGCCGTAGATGTAAAGCCGACACCCATAGGGTGCAAGAACCTCTTCGAGGCAAGTCAGCAACATCCACGCACAAGCCCGCCAATAGGCGATCTACAGCCCCCTGCTTCGTTCATCCGGTCTATCCAGTAGCAAATCCACCACACCCCCCACCCCCGTGAACGCGGGATATGAATCGCATATTCGATGGGATAGCCTGCACCCTGCAATTTCCAAACCAATTATTGGCTGTCCAACTTTCACAGGGAGCGTTCCACCATGCTACTCAAACCCGCTTTACGCAAAGCCACTGAACTGGGCTTTGCCTTAACCGCCATCGCCACTTTGATCCTCGCCGGATGCGGAGGGGGAGGTGCAAACACTTCCTCCGGCGGCGACGTTTCAACCGTGACCGCCAGCGTCACCCCTTACAAAGGTCCGTATTACAACGGTGCAACCGTTGTTCTGAAAGATGCCAACGGCAGCCCGATCACGCTCGTTGCGGGTGGCACGGTCAATGCCAGCGGCGTGGCTTCGGTGACGTTCCCCTCCAGCGTGACTTACCCGCTGATCGTGGAAGTGACGGGCAGCTATTTCAACGAGGTGACCGGTGCGCCGGAAACCGGAAGCACACCTTTGCGCGGCTTGATTCAGAGTGCGGGTGCGGCTGCGTCCGGTGTGCCAGTCACGCTGGTCACCGAAACCGCCGTGACGGATTTGCAAACTCGCTTGGGCGGGTTCTCGACGGCGCATCCGATTCAGGCAGCTTCTGCGGTTGCCGCGATGAGTGTCGCCGGAACTATTTTCGGTGTTCCGGCTTCTGCGGTTCCGGCATTCGATCCCGCCACAAATCAAACCAGCGATACCAACACGCTACTGCTTTCCGCATGGGCTATGGCGGCGAACGGTCAAAGCGGGGCAACGCTGGCGGACAGGGCGCAGGCCTTGGCTACCGGATTGGTGAACCCGACCAATGCGCCGACCTCGGTGGTCACTCAGGCGACGTTTGATGCGGCGCTTCTCGCCATGACCAGCGGGGCTTCGAGTGTGATGGCGGCAGGCGCTTCTGCGCCGTCTTCTCCTGCTATTCCGACGGCCACTTATGGTGCGCTGTATGCGAGTGCGGTGGGGGCGGGGGGTGGCGGTGGAGCAGTTACACCGAGCATCACTGGCTTTAGTCCGACTATGGGTGCAGTAGGCACGGTCGTGACCATCACTGGCACCAATCTTGGCAGCTTCACCCCCGCACCGATTGTGAAATTCGGCACCACCGTCGCCACACCCACTTATGCGGGCAGCACCAGCATCACCGTGGCCGTGCCAGCAGGCTTGGCAGTGGGCAGTTATGCCATCACGATTGGTGGAGCAGCGGGAACGCCGGTGGCGGTGGGCACGTTTAATGTGACGGCGGCGGCAACAGCGCCCGCCGCGCCGACGGGGGTTGCGGCGGCGGTCGTGAGCGGCTCGCAAATCAACTTGAGTTGGTCGGCGGTGACGGGCGCGACCAGTTACAACGTGTATAGCGCCACCGCATCGGGTGTGGCACTGAATGCGGGCAACAAAGTGAGCACGGTCACCAATACAAGCGCCAATATCACCGGGCTGGCAGCTTCGACCACGTATTACTACGTGGTGACTGCGCTGAGTTCAGCGGGAGAAAGTGTGGCTTCGGCGGAGGTCAGTGCAACAACAACTGTGGCAACCCCGGCGAACACGTTCACTCCCGGAGGTTTTCTGACTGCATCGCGCGACATGCATACTTCCACGTTATTGGTGAACGGCAAGGTGTTGGTCAGCGGTGGGCGTGGTTGGGATTTAAACGCGCTGGCAACTGTCGATTTGTATGACCCCGCCACTAAAACTTCAGTGGCGGCAGGTGCGATGAGCGCTGCACGTTACGGGCACACCGCCACGCTGCTGGCGAACGGCAAGGTGCTGGTGATCGGCGGTAAAGCCGCAAGCTCAACCACTTTGGCAACCGCTGAGCTGTACGATCCCGCAACAAATACCTGGACGGCGGCAGGCACACTCACTAATGCACGTAGCGGTCACGTAGCCACGCTATTAACCAATGGCAAAGTGTTAGTTTCTGGCGGGGGAAATGAAAGCTATGTCTCAGTACCTATCGCTGAATTATTTGATCCTGTCACCAATACTTCGAGCGTGATGCCAGGTGTCCATAGCGGTAATACAGCCACGCTGCTAACGGACGGCAAAGTATTGTTCGACACTGAACTTAAACTTTATGATCCTGCCACTGATTCATGGACAGCGACGGGGGCGCGCGCTAATTGGGCAAACGGAGCCGCCACGCTGTTGGCAAATGGCAAGGTGTTGGTTAACGGAAACAAGCTAGCGCAGATATACGATCCAGCCTCTAATACTTGGGCGGTGGCAGGGACACCATTTGACACGCGCTCCGGGCACACCGCCACGCTAATGCCGAATGGCAAGGTGTTGGTCATCGGTGGAAGCTCCAACACAGGAGCACTGCCAACTGCGGAGTTTTATGATCCTGCGACCAATGCTTGGACTTTGCTGACAGGTGCAAATGCAATGGTTGATAAACGCAGCGCACACACTGCCTCACTGCTAGCGAATGGCAAAGTGTCGGTCATAGGTGGGTTTGGTGGGCGATATAACCCTCAAGGGCCTTTGTCGAATATTGAGGTGTTTTGGTAAGCATTATTGATTGCATTATTCCCCAGCAAAACGCCCCTTTACCGGGGCGTTTTGCTTTCTGTTTCAATATCAAACCCCGTGAAGAAGCCCGCCAATAGACAATCTACAGCATGTGTGCTGTGCTGAGTTTGGTTGTTTTGTACGACAACGGATAGGGTCAACCTTGAGTTGGGTGGATTGACATTGAAACCTATGCCCACCGCTTCAGCTCGCATTTGTGTTGACCCTTCCATGCAGCATACATATCATCCGCAATATGACTAAACTTCGCGTTGTGTTGGATACCAATGTGCTGGTTGCCGGTTTAAGCAGCAGTCTGGGGGCTTCTTACCAGTTGCTCTTGCGCTGCCGCAACAGTGAGTTTCGTTTGCTTGCATCCATTCCTTTATGGCTGGAATACGAGGCTGTGCTGAAGCGCAATGAAATACAGCAGATGCACGGTTTGTCGCACAAAAAAGTGTACGTATTTCTGAATAACTTGGCGCTGTTTTGTGATCCTGTCACGTTGCACTATTTGTGGCGACCGCAACTGACAGACCCGAATGATGAAATGGTGTTTGAAACGACACTGAATGCGCGGGCAGATGCTTTGGTGACATTCAATGTGAATGATTTCGAGTTGGCCGCGAAACGGTTTGCTGTGAATTTGATCCAGCCGCGTGTATTCCTTGAACAATTAAAGGAGATGGAAAAATGAGCCAGTTCGCATTGAGATTGCCGGATTCTTTGCACGGATATGCCAAGGAGGTTGCCCGTGCAGACCATACTTCTCTGAATCAATTTATCGTGACCGCCGTCGCCGAGAAAATTTCCGCATTGCGCACCGAAGAATTTTTCCGGCAACGCGCCAAACAAGCCAATCTGGCTGATTTCGACGCGATACTTGCCGCAGTGCCTGCCCACCCACCGTTGGCGGGCGACGAGCTTTAATCCGGTTGAACAGTAGAAAAAATAATCAATGGAGTCGATTGATCTACCCATCACCCAGCAAAGCGCCCCTTTACCGGGGCGTTTTGCATTCTGTATCAATATCAAACCTCGTGAAGTACCCGCAAGGAGTAGGCCGTGGATGTAAAGCCGACAAGTCGGCAACATCCACGCACAAGCCCGCCAATAGGCGATCTACAGCCCCCTGCTTCGTTCATCCGGTCTATCCAGTAGCAAATCCACCACACCCCCCACCCCCCTGAACGCGGGATATGAATCGCAGGTTGCATCGAATAATCTGCGCCTCGTACCGAACCCATACCTATACGTTGTCCAACCACTCACAGGGAGTTTCCGATGAACATCAAACCCGTACTGCGCCGCGTCGCCCGACTCGGTGTCGCCTTGGTCACCATCACCACCTTTGTCCTTGCCGGATGCGGCGGCGGAGGGGGTGCCAGCAGCGGGGGAAGCACGCCCGCCAATATCACTGGCAGGTTTGTTGATGCCACAGTGGTCGGTATCGCCTATAAATGCGGCACATCCACCGCTGTTGCAGGGCTGACCAACGCCAACGGCGAATACACCTGCCCGTCGGGACAGGCGGTGGCGTTTTATGTGGGCGACATTCTGATCGGCCAAGTCAGTTCGCCGCTGGCGGTTATCACCCCGCTGGACATGGTGGGCGCAGGAGCAACCCCGTCCAACACCACGGTGGCCAACATCGTGCGTTTCCTGATGTCGATCAGCAGCACCGACCCCGCGACGGGCACGATCACCATTGATCCCGCTGTGATGACCGCCGCCGCCGGACAAACGGCGGACTTCACCGCCGCCTCGTCCACGGTGCTGGATACTTTGATCCCCACTTTGAAACCCGGTGCGACGATATACACCAGCGCACAAGCTACAGCGCACGTCAGCGCCAGCATCAACGGTTTGTTCGCGGGCAACTACGCGGGCACTTACTCCGGCTCGTACAGCGGCAACTGGACGGTGACGATTGCCGCCGATGGCACAGTGTCGGGTCTGGCCGATGGTGCGACGGTTTCCGGCACGATGGCGACCACGCTGAGCACCGGTTCAACCTACGGCTTTAGCGGCACGGCAGGCGGTACACCTTGGGTGGGCACGTTGAACATCAGCAGCAAAGTGTTCAGCGGAACCTGGAATGACGGGGCGGGCAGCAGCGGCACGTGGACGGGCACAGTCAGCAGCACACCACCCGTAACAACACCTACCGTCACCGGCTTCAGCCCGACTTCGGGCGCAGTGGGTACGAGCGTGACTATCACCGGCACGAATCTGGGCAGCTTCACACCAGCCCCGTTGGTCAAATTCGGCACAACCACTGCAACGGTTTCTGCGGCATCGGCCGCTTCGATCACCGTCACCGTTCCGGCAGGTCTGGCGGCGGGCAATTCCGCGATTACGCTGTCCAATTTTGACGGCACGGGCGTGGTGACGGTGGGGACGTTTAATGTGACGGCGGCGGCGACAGTGCCCGCCGCTCCGGTGGTGACCCCCACGGTCAACAGCAGCACGCAGATCACGCTGAACTGGCCTGCGGTGTCGGGTGCTACGAGCTATACCGTCTATCGTTCCACCGTCTCCGGCTTCACCCCGGCGGCGGCAAACCAGATTGCGGCCAACGTGGCGGGAACCAGCCATGCGGACAGCGGGCTGACGGCGGCCACGGCGTATTTCTACCGGGTGGTGGCAAATAATGCGGTGGGGGCGAGCCCCGCTTCGGCAGAGGTGACGGCGACAACGCAGGCGGCAGGCGGCGGGGGCGGCACAGGGGTTACTCTGTCAACCCCGTTCAACGGCCTATCCAGCTTTGCCGCTTCAGCCACTGCGGAGTCGGTGTCAAGTGGCGTAACCATGATGTTCTTCGGCGATGTTAACACTGGTACCCTTGGCTATTTGCAAATTAGCCATCAAGTTGCATATGGAACAGAGGTGCTTCAGGTAAATGTCATTTCCGCATCGCCTTATACAATGACCAGTTTGAATACGGGTGTTACCCAAAATTGCGCGCTTACAGGGACTTCATCGCTTTGCTCCGCATTCGGGATTAACTTCAATCGAGCCGCTGGTACGGTCTCATTTTCAAATACGCCGCTCTCCACTGGGCTCTCTGGAAGTGGTACAACACTATTCACAATTAGTGGAAACTTGACGTTTACGCCCTTCTGAACACTCGACCGCGCAACATATTACCTTCGCCAGCACGCCCATGAAAGTCACGGTTGGCGCAAGTGCGTGAAGCCTGTTTAATGTGTCCGGCACATTGAATTTCGTGCCGTTCTAGATTTCGCTGTTGCTCCAAAACAGAGCCGCCCGACTTGTTCGGGCGGTTTTGTTTCCATGATCATTTGGCGGTTTGCATCCCCGCAATTCATGGAGTTGAACTTCACAATTGCACACATCAAAATCAACCAAAAACCGCAATTGAGCGTTGTCAACTTCACGCCGAGGCAAGCTGGATGCGGGTTTGCGCTATCTAAAGGCTCAGCTAACTGCATTTTTTGGATCAGTAAGTTTGTACACGTTTGATTTTTTCATTTCGGCAACCTCGTGAAGATGCCCGCCAATAGGCGATCTACGCTATGCGCGATGTTAGAATAAAGTTGCCTTCCCCTCCGGGAATCGCCCATCTTTGTAGCAAAAAATCCACACCTGTCCGCACCTCTTATCCCATGAACGTGGGATGTGCAAAACGATGCGCATCGCATAACTTTCGGCAGGTCATAGAACCGTTTGTTATTTCGATTAACTTCTCGGAGGGAGTGTTACAACATGCCACAAAAACCCGTTTTACCCCGCGTCACCGAACTGGCTGCTGTCATTGCCACTTTCACTACTTTGTTGCTCACCGGCTGCGGCGGGGGTAGCAGCACCGGCACAGGAGGCGGAACCGGTGGCAGTACACTGACCTGCAACACCGCAAATTACATCCCCGGCGCAGTTGCCGTGCCGACTGCCGGAGATATGGCGACCTACGCCAAAACATACAGCGGCAACACTGGTGCGTTCAATACGGGCGTGTTCACTTCCGACGGCGGTGCGGCAATTTTTGTGTTGGCCAGCAGCGGCAGCCTGACTTACAACGGCGCAGCGCAGACGGTCAATTCGATTTGCAAGGACACCACGCTGCCGATGATCTACGTGGAATTCGGTTCAACGGGCGCGGTGGATTTTATGGCCGATGCTTCGTTCACCGGCCACTTGCCGGATATGACCGGGGTGTATGGGGCTGTTCCAGCCGGGGCAACGCCGACGGTTTCCAGCTTTACGCCAGCCACAGGTGCGGTAGGAACAAGCGTGGACATCAACGGCACGAATCTGGGCAACTTTACGCCCGCACCACTGGTGAAGTTCGGCACGACCACTGCCACAGTTTCCTCGGCGACTTCAACGACGATCACGGTCACTGTTCCGGCGGGGTTGGCGACGGGCAACAGCGCGATCACGCTGTCCAACGGCGACGGCACGGGTGTGGTGTCGGTGGGCACGTTCAACGTGACCGCAGCGGGTGGCGGGGGTGGGGCAGGCGCATTCCCGAACGAGGCGATCACTTTGCCGACAACTGCCCGGAATTCGATCACCACGCCGACGCTTGCCGATACCGATCTCAGTTCGGTGGTTGGCACTTACTCCGGGATAAAAGCTGCACATGAGACCAACGTGCTGGTGTCGAACTACACCACGGGAACGACGCTGAACAGCTGCGACCTCACTTTCGCGGCCGACCGCACGGTGACGCTCACTGCCGATGTTCACTCCTACTCGCAAAACCTCGATGGCACCGCCAATGATGGTTGGACTCCCGCGCTGACAGCGGGCCAGGTCAACACCGGAGGCCTGGCTGTCGGCCCGCAAACACCAGCGCCGGGTGTGACCCATATCGACATTACGATAGGGCGTGGCAAGGTGCAGTCTGCAAGGGCGTATATCGTTGCCGATCCTTTCACGCCGTTCACCCCATTGACGGAACAACTGACTTGCTGGATGCCCATCAACCGCATTGTCGGCACGGCGGGCAGCGGCTGGACACAGTGGCTGTCCTACGGCAGCGCTTCCGACATGCCGACCACGGTTACCGGCACTTACGCAGGTTCACTGTTTTCCGCAGGTGGAGCCCTCGCACCCGCCGGGGCAACCTGCCAGCTTGTGATCGCCGCCGACGGAACCATGACATTCTCGACGACAGGTGCTGCTGTTGATGCCAATTTCTCGGCGCAGATCGCGGGAGACAAGGACGACCGTGTGGAATACACGAACGCAAGCGATTGGCTCCTGCGTGCCAAAGACATCAACAATCAGATCGATGGAACTTATAACACCGTCAGCTTGCAATACATCTCAAATATGCTGATATTGAATGCCACTCAGGGCACCGTGCAGCCGTCCGCATCCTTCGGGTACAGTTGCACGAGTGTGGTCAAGCAATGATTGTTTGATCCGCTGCAAACAAAGCCGCCCGCCCAGCGCGGGCGGTTTCGTTTTGTCAGCGCCAATCGGCAAAAAGACCCTCTCGGTGTAGTTTGCCGGGTTATACGCTTGATTTGATATTGCAAGCGTATAAGATGCCCTGACATTGTTCGAGATTGCTGAGTTAAATTACCTCCGGCAAAGCCGGAGGCTTATTGGGTGAGCCCCTCAAAGGGGCCGATAAAACCGTGAGCCGCCTGAAGGCGGCTGAGCCTCGCTCCTT
>JAGVNQ010000315.1 GCA_020053195.1 Sideroxydans sp. | reverse complement strand
TTCAACCCGTAGCGACTGATGAACTCCGTGAAGCGGCCAAGTTCTATGCAGAACGTGCAGGCCAAACGCTAGGCTTGGCGCTCATCGCCGAGTTTGAACACGCCCTGAATTTCCTCTCCGACAATCCCAAACTGGGCGCAATCTGGCGCGGCACTGCCCGACGCTTCCCGCTGCACCGTTTTCCTTTCAACGTCGTGTATCAAATCAAATCTGATGAACTCAGAGTCATGGCGTTGGCGCATCAGCGTAGAAGGCCGGGTTATTGGAAGAAACGAAGCTAACTCTTTAGGCCACCTCTAATAATCCAAACTTCGTCGCAATACTGCGTTGCTCACAAAAAATTACTCCTTACATATCCGACATATGCTGCGTCGTAATTTTTTGCTCGCGCCTTGTCTTGCTTAGAATTTTGAATTTTTAGAGGTGGCCTTAGATAGAACAACTTTGATGTCTATGAAATATTGGCCGTCCGAAGAAAAATAAGGTCACGCAAAAAGCCGCTTGAATGTGCCTCCTCGTGAAGATGTCCGTCAATAGGCAATCTTCACGCATCGCATAGCGTAGATGACCTATTGACGGGCGTTGCGGGGCAGTTTGTGTTTTAAGAAATCTGTTTTACTGTCTTCTGACTTCACGTTGTCAATTTCGTATTTCCGTGCCGCGCTTCTAGCAACAGGAGGAACACCATGGGTCAGCAATTTGCCGAGCTTTCTGCGAAGCATATTCAGTTCATCGCCGAGCAACGAATCTTCTTCGTCGGAACCGCCACTGCGAACAGTCGTGTGAACGTTTCGCCCAAGGGCATGGACTCGTTCAGGGTGCTGGGCAACAAGCGCGTGGCTTGGCTGAATCTAACCGGAAGCAGCAATGAAACTTCGGCGCATGTGCAGCAATCTCCGCGCATGACGATCATGTTTTGCGCCTTTGATGGTGCGCCGTTAATCCTGCGGCTTTACGGCACGGCGAAGGTGGTTCACATGAACGATCCCGAATGGGCGGAGTTGCTGTCCCTGTTCACTCCGCCGCCGGGTGCGCGCCAGATTTTCGACGTTACGCTGGATCTGGTGCAATCGTCTTGCGGCATGTCCGTGCCGTATTACACCTATGCTGGTAACCGGGAATTGCTGAGTGACTGGGCGGCGAAAAAAGGCGGGGATGGTTTGAGGCGCTACTGGGAAGAAAAGAATCAAACCAGCATCGACGGAATTCCCACAAACATCGTCGCTAAAAATTGCTAGCCGTACAGCCAAGGGAAAATTGGGGGGCACGGCATCCTAATTGCAACAACGCCGTCTCGTAACTGAACACAAAAACGCCCCGCAATCGGGGCGTTTTGCATTGCTGCCTCAGTTTGCTATCGCGTGTAGATGCCCGCCAACAGCCAATCTTCACGCACCGCACAGCGCAGATCGCCTATTGACGGGCGTTCCCGAGCAGTGCTGGGCGGAAAAAATTGCGCGGGCAATCTTTGCGCTCGAAAATTATTAAGCCGCCGCGCGTTCGTTTGTCGTAAACGCCGCTTGAATATCGCGCGTGGTTGCGCCGCTGGCGATTAGCGCGCGGACGATCAAATCCAGCGAGACCGATGGGTCGCCCGCTTCAATTTTGGCGATGCGCGATTGGCTTGATTTCATGCGTTGGGCGAGGTCGATTTGCGAAAGCTTGCGTTTGATACGCGATTTTTTTACCGCGCCTATCAGCGAGAGTTTGAGTGCGACGAGCCGCGCCTCTTCTTCGCTCAATTGCAAAAAATCCTCTGTGTTGCCGACTTTCCAGCCTGCGGCTTGCAGGCGCTCTAATTTGTCAGTCTTCATGGTATTCATCCTCCCGCTAAATTGATTTGTAGTGTTTCAGCCGCGCCTTGCAAACGTCAATTGTCGCCTGCGGTGTTTGGTTGGTGGTTTTTGCAAAAACTTCAAGAATCACAATGGCAACCGTATCAAGGAAATACACGATGCGCCAAGTGCGGTTTTCGTCGGGAATGCGTAATTCGTGACAACTGCGACCGATGCTGGGCATGGGTCTTGAGTGCGCAGCGAGATTTTGATGCCCTCTTGCAGATGTCGCAACAAAACGCCCGCTTCAATTCTGGCCTCGGCAGAAAACGGCGGCGTTTTGACTTCGCCGTGCAGCCACACCAACGGTTTTTGCTGTTTGCTCATGGCTTTAGTCTATGTCAGTTATGACATAGACTAAAGCTGACACAACTTCAAGCTCGGTGAATTTTATGGTGGTGGACATCTTCGGCAGCCACGCATGGATGCGCGAGATCGCGCGTCGCGGCGGCGCTGCATCCACCCCCGCCAAATCCGCTGCCGCCCGCGCCAATGGTGCAAAAGGTGGCCGTCCGAAGAACAATACGGACACGCAAAAAGCCGCTTGAATGTGGGCGGGTGAGTGGTTTAATTCTGGTCCGGCGGCGTTTTGAGCACTTTCACCAGCTCGCGGTACAACTGGTCGGGCGAGATGGGTTTGTGCAGCAGCGGGATGCCGCTGCTTTGCGCTTCGCGCAGCCGGTCCGGCGCGGTGTCGCCGGTAATCAGCAGCGCGGGCAGATTCGCTCCCAGCAATTCGCGCAAGGCGGCGATGGCTTCCAACCCGGTGCGCTGTTCGCGCAGGCGGTAATCGCTGATTACCGCGTCCGGTTTGAAAGCGCCGACCGCCGCGAGCGCTTGTTCGATGGATTCCGCCCCCTCGCACGCGCAACCCCAATCGCGCAACAAGTGCAGCATGCCGACGCGTACGGCTTCGTCATCTTCGATCACCAGTACGCGCGCTTGCAGCGTCTGGGTTTTGTGTTGCGCCAGACGGAGCACTTCGACAGGCGCTTCGACGGCAATGGGCAGGCGCAGGCGGAACACGCTGCCGCGCTGCGGCGCGGAAACCAGCGACAAGCTGTGGCCCAGCATGCGCGCCAGACCGTCCGCGATGGACAGCCCCAACCCCAGCCCTTTGCGCCGGTCGCGTTCCGGGTTGTCCAACTGGTGAAATTCGAGGAACACCACGTGTAGGTGTTTGGGCGAAATGCCGATGCCGGTGTCCCACACTTCCAGCAGCGCCGTGTCGCCGCGTTTGCGTGCCGCCACCAGCAGCCCGCCTTTCGCGGTGTAGCGGATCGCGTTGGACACCAGATTGCGCAGAATCAATTCCACCAGCATCGGGTCCGAGCGCACCACCAGATCGGTTTCGCGCGAGCGGTAGGCCAAGTGTTTGGCATCGGCCTGTTGTTCGAATTCGCGCTCGATTTTGTTGAGCAGCGGCTGCAAGCGGAATGACTGCACACGCGGCTCGATCGCCCCGGTTTCGATGCGCGAAAAATCCAGCAGCGTGTTAATCATTTCGGCAGTGGCATCGCAGGCGGCGGAGATGTGGTCAAGCAATTTGCGCTGGCGCTTGTTCAACTCGGTGTGCGACAGCACGTCGAGGAACAAGCCTTGCGCGTGGATGGGCTGGCGCAAATCGTGTCCCGCCGCCGCAAGGAAACGGGTCTGCGCCATTCCCTTGCGGTTCTGTTCCGTCCGGTATTCGTTCAGCTCGGTAATGTCGCGCCCCACGCCCAATACCGTGACGACCGCGCCGGTCAAATCGCGCTCCGCCGTCAGGCGGATATGGCTGCAAATTTCCTTGTTGTCTTTGCCCTGCCATTTCAGTTCGAACTGGGCGTTTTCCCCGGTGGCGAACACTTTGCCGATTTCGGCTTCGTAAATTTCCATATTGTCCCCGCCCGGAAATTCCATCGGGGTTTTACCCAGCAGGGCTTCCGCCCCGCCTTCGGCCAGCGCGGCGAAAGCCGGATTGACGTAGATGCGGCGGCAATCGCGGTCGTAGCGCGCGACGGTGTCGGGAGAATTTTCGATCAGGGTGCGCGTATCTTTTTCGCTGGCGGCGAGCGCCGCCGTGCGTTCTTCGATTTTCTGTTCGAGCGAGGCGTTGATCTCGTTGATCTGGCCAATCTTCTGGTTGATCGCGCGGTCCATCGCGATAAAACTCTGCGCGAGATCGCCCAGTTCGTCGTGCCGCAATTTCTCTTTTTCGAGCAGGCCGAGTTCGGCGCTCAGCGTGCCGTTTTGCTGGCCGCCGGCCACGCCGCGAAAGATGCGGCTGAGAACGGTGAGCGGCCTGGAAATGGAGGTGGCGAAATACCATGCCAGCACAAAGATCAGCAGCAGGCTGACCGCCGCGATCTGCCCCAGTATTTGCATCATCTCCCGAATATTATTCCTGACAATTTCCTTGGAGTGGAGCGCGTCGATGCAGCCGATCATCTGTTCGCCGTTGTAAAGCGGAATCATGCTGCGGTAATAGTCCGCGCCGTCTAGCGTGGTCTCGTCAAATTGCGCGCTTGCCGGGGAAGGCGCGGCCATGTTGGCCTGCGGCAAAATATTGATTTTGGTGTCGTTTATCTGCGACAAGTGCTCGACAAAATTCCCGTCCAGCGGCTGCACCATCACCACCAGCCCCAATTGCTTGATGACCGGGTTGCCCGTGTTCGGATCGAAGGCATTGCCGATGATGGGAACATGGCTTTTGATCGCCATGACTCCGTCGATGATCGTGTAGTGAACGCCTTCCTGTTGCGGCAGGCGCGCGCCGAAAGCAAAGCCGATTCCGGCGACGGAATCCGCCTTGCGCAAATTTTTCCGGTTGAGTTCTTCGCCCTCGCGCAATGCGGCAAGCTGAAATACCGGCGCGGGGTGGTGTCCGACAAAACCGACCCGCGTGATGCCGCCATCGAACAGCGCAAAAGACACCAGGCCACCCGCCGCATCATAGATGAGGATGCGGGAAACTTTGGCGGCTTGGCCGATCTTTTGGGTATCTTCCGCCAAGTGCCGGTAGGTAAGCAGCAGCGTGTCGCGGTCAATGCTCGCTTGCGCGTATTGCGACAAATACCAGATGGTCGAGCCGAGATTTTTCTGCGTCGCCAGTTGGCGCGATGCCGCCAAAATATCCTGCTGGCGGTCGTGCAAATGGTCGTTGATGATATTGGTGGCTTTGCCCAATAACGCCTGCGACTGTCCCAGATATTGCCGGTTTATCACCCACGACACGACCAGCATGGAGGCGGTCGCCACCAGCAGGCTGATGGCGACCGCACTCAACAACAACTTGTTTCTCAGCCGGGTAATTTTCACGTGTGTCCCGTCTTGATCGGAGGGAAATTAAATTACCTCCGGCAAAGCCGGAGGCTTATTGGGTGAGCCCCTCAAAGGGGCCGATAAAACCGTGAGCCGCCTGAAGGCGGCTGAGCCTCGCTCCTT
>JAGVNQ010000032.1 GCA_020053195.1 Sideroxydans sp. | reverse complement strand
CCGGCGCTCGCGGCCAAGCGTCCGTTGTCGTTCTATGCTTATGGCTTGGGCGAGGTGCAAGGTTGGGATTTACCCGCCACCCACAGCGGAATTCTGGACGCGCTGGCGACTTTCGGTTTGCCGGTATGCGACGAACGTGCTGTGGTGCAAGGCGCAGCGGCGCTTGCCGCATTCCACCAAAGCATCGCCGCTCAGCGCGATGCCTTGCCGTTCGACATCGACGGCGTGGTTTACAAAGTCAACAGCCTCGCGCTGCAACGTGAACTGGGCTTCGTCTCGCGCGAACCGCGCTGGGCGGTGGCGCACAAATTTCCGGCGGAAGAGCAACTCACCGTGGTGCGCGACATCGAGATACAAGTCGGGCGCACCGGCAAGCTCACGCCAGTGGCGAAACTGGAGCCGGTGTTCGTCGGCGGCACCACGGTGAGCAACGCCACCTTACACAACGAAGGTGAAATCCGGCGCAAGGATGTACATATCGGCGACACCGTGATCGTGCGCCGCGCGGGTGATGTGATCCCGGAAGTGGTGGGCGTGATATTGGAACGCCGTCCTGCGGATGCAAAACCTTTTGTGATGCCGACGGTGTGTCCGGTGTGCGGCAGCCATGTGGTGCGCGAAGAAGGCGAGGCGGATGCGCGTTGCACGGGTGGCCTGTTCTGCGCCGCGCAACGCAAGCAAGCCATTTTGCATTTCGCCGGACGGCGCGCGATGGATGTCGAAGGCTTGGGCGACAAGCTGGTGGAACAACTGGTGGACGAGAACCTCATCCGCTCCTTGCCGGATTTGTATCGTCTGGATAATGCGACGCTGGCCGCGCTGGAACGTATGGCCGAGAAAAGCGCGCAGAACATTGTCGATGCGCTGCAAAAAAGCAAACACACCACACTGGCGCGATTCGTATTTGCCTTGGGCATCCGCAATGTGGGTGAATCGACGGCGAAAGAACTGGCGCGGCATTTCGGCAAGCTGGCGAAATTGCGCGAAGCGGAACTGGAGCAGTTGCTGCAAGTGGCCGATGTCGGGCCGGTGGTAGCGCAGAGCATTTATGAATTTTTCAGAGAACCGCACAACATTGAAGTGTTGCAACAACTGCGCGAGTTGGGGGTGCAGTGGGAAGAGCATGACAGCGTGAGCACCCAAGTCCTGCCGTTGTCCGGCAAAACCTTCGTGCTCACCGGAACACTCGCCAGCATGAGCCGCGATGAGGCAAAATCGCGGCTGGAAGCGTTGGGCGCGAAAGTGGCAGGCAGTGTGTCGAAGAAAACTGATTGTGTGGTGGCAGGTGAAGAAGCGGGCAGTAAGCTGGACAAAGCACGCGAATTGAATGTGCCGGTGTGGGGCGAGCAGCAATTGTTGGATGAACTCGATAAACAGGAAAACTCATGAAACAAAAAATTACCAAAGCCGTATTTCCCGTAGCCGGACTGGGCAGCCGTTTCTTGCCCGCCACCAAGGCCACCGCCAAAGAGATGATGCCCGTGGTGGATAAACCGCTGATCCAATATGCGGTGGAAGAAGCCATGGCGGCGGGCATCACCGATATGGTGTTTATCACCGGGCGCAACAAACGCGCGATCGAAGACCATTTCGACAAAGCCTACGAACTGGAAGCCACGCTGGAAGCGCAAGGCAAGGATGAGTTGTTGCGTCTGGTGCAATCAGTGGTACCGAAACACGTGAACTGCATTTACATCCGCCAAGCCGAGCCGCTGGGCTTGGGGCACGCGGTGTTGTGCGCAAAACCGGTGATTCAGGACGAACCGTTCGCCGTGATTCTGGCCGACGACTTGATCGACGGCGAACCGCCCGTTGTCAAACAAATGGTAGATGTATTTGCGCAGTATCAATGTTCCATCCTCGGCGTGCAGGACGTGCCGCGTGCGCACACCAAACAATACGGCATCGTCAGCAGCACCAACCTCGCGCACCATATCGAACGCGTGCATGCCATCGTGGAAAAACCCAAGCCCGAAGATGCGCCTTCCACGCTGGCGGTAGTTGGGCGTTACATTTTGACTCCGCGCATTTTCCATCATCTGGAACACATCAAACCCGGTGCGGGCGGCGAGATACAGTTGACCGACGGCATTGAAGCGTTGATGCGCGACGAAAAATTGCTGGCTTATCGTTTTGACGGCATCCGTTATGACTGCGGTTCCAAGCTGGGTTATTTGCAGGCACAAGTCGCGTTCGGGCTGAAGCACGAAGAAATTCGCGCGGGTTTCGCCGAATATTTGAAAACGATTGCCTAATGCTCACCCACCGCGAAGCGCTCGCCGCACTGGAGCAAGCCGAGATAATCCGTTCGGAGGAACAGGTACAGGACGCGGTGGCGCGGGTGGCGGGCGAGATCAATGCCGTGCTGGGACAGCGCCATCCGCTGTTGTTGTCGGTGATGGGCGGCGCGGTAGTGTTCACCGGGCAGTTGCTGCCGCTGCTGGATTTTCCGCTGGACTTCGACTACCTGCATGTCTCGCGTTACGGCAACGACAAACAGGGCGGCGAGCTGAACTGGAAAGTCGCGCCGCGCGAAAATGTGGCGGGGCGCGTGGTGCTGGTGGTGGACGATATTCTGGACGAAGGCCAGACCCTGCACGCGATCAAACAGCGCGTGATGGAACTCGGTGCAACGCAGTTTTATAGCGCCGTGTTCGCCGACAAAAATATCGGCAAGCGTAAACCAATAAACGCTGATTTTGTCGGCATGGAATTGCCGGATCGTTTCGTGTTCGGCTACGGCATGGACATACATGGCGCGTGGCGCAATTTGCCCGCGATTTATGCGGTTAAAGAACCTTAAAAACCATTCACCACAGAGACACAGAGACACGGAGAAATACAAATGCAAATACGGAAGGAACGTTGTGGGCATGTTGTGGCGTTTCTGGTTTTGACGTTCTCTGTGACTCTGTGTCTCTGTGGTAGATTTTGATTTGGAGTAATTTATGCTGGCAATCATCGGCGGTACCGGTCTCACCCAACTCGCCAACCTCAAGATCACCCATCGCCAGGTGATTCGCACGCCTTACGGCGAGCCGTCCGGGCCGATGACGTTCGGCATCATCAACGGGCATGAGGTGATGTTTATCGCGCGCCACGGTTACGGCCACAACATCCCGCCGCACGAGGTGAACTATCGCGCCAACATCTGGGCGTTGTTCGAGCAAAAAGCCAAGCGCGTCATCGCGGTCACCTCGGTCGGTGGCATTCGCGCCGATCTGACTCCGGGGGCGCTGGTGACACCCGATCAAATCATCGACTACACATCCGGTCGCAACCATACTTTTTTCGACGGCAAAGACAGCATGGTCACGCACATCGACTTCACCCATCCGTACAGCGAAGAAATCCGCCAGCAAATATTGAGAGCGGCGACGCTGGCGGACGAGGTGTGTGTGGATGGCGGCGTGCATGCCGTGATGCAGGGGCCCCGGTTGGAAACGGCGGCGGAAGTGAATCGGCTGGAGCGCGACGGCGCGGACATGGTAGGCATGACCGGTATGCCGGAAGCGGCGCTGGCCAGAGAAATGGGGCTGCCGTTCGCCACCATCGCCGTGGTGGTGAACCATGCCGCCGGGCGCGGCAACAGCCACAATGGCATTCCGTTTGAAACGATAAGTTCTGTGATTAACCCGGCGATGGCGCGCGTGCGAAATATTCTGGAACTCGTGGTGGAACAAGATGGCGATTAAGGAAGTATTGCGTATGGGCGATGCGCGCCTATTGCAACAAACAGAAGAAGTGCATGTGTTCGACACGCCAGAGTTGCATGCGCTGTTGCAAGACATGCGCGATACCATGAAGGCGAAGGATGGTGTCGGTTTGGCTGCGCCGCAAATCGGTGTAAATCTGGCCGTGGTGATTTTTGGTGTTGAACAAAATCCGCGTTATCCCGACGCGGAAGTCGTGCCGCAGACTGTGCTCATCAACCCTGTGCTCACGCCGCTGTCGGAGGCGATGGAAGACGGCTGGGAAGGTTGCCTCAGCATCCCCGGCATGCGCGGGCTGGTGCCGCGTTACACGCATCTGCGCTATCAGGGCTGCGACGAATTCGGCGCGCTGATCGACCGCACGGTGAGCGGATTTCACGCGCGCGTGGTGCAGCACGAATGCGACCATCTCGACGGCATTCTCTATCCCATGCGCATTCTCGACATGAAAGATTTCGGCTTCAGCGACGTGTTGTTTCCCGAGCGGACAGTGCGGGACGAATGATGAAAAAAAGCTTTTCCAAAACCACGATCAACCTGCTGTGGTCGCTGCTGGCGGCGATGACCATCATGCTGATCGGCACGGTGGGTTACCGCTGGCTAGCCGGGGGGCAAACTTCCTGGCTGGATTGTTTTTACATGACCTTCATCACTGTCACCACCATAGGCTTCAACGAAACGGTGGATGTCACGCATTACGAATACGGCAGACTGTTCACCATCTTCATCGGCCTCACCGGCATTGGCGTGCTGGGCTATGTGCTATCGACAGTCACCGCGTTCATGCTGGAAGGCGAATTCAACGAAGTCAGGCGGAGAAACAAAATGGAAAAGAAAATCGCGCAACTCAAAGGCCATTACATCGTGTGCGGCATGGGGCAGATCGGCAGCACCGTGGGGCACGAACTGGCGATTACCGGACGACATTTTGTGATGATAGACCGCGACAAAAACGTGCTGCAACGCTACGTCGAACAACACCCCTCGCAGCTCTACATCATGGGCGATGCCACCGACAACGAAGTGCTGATCGCCGCCGGAGTCAAACATGCCGTGGGCGTGTTTGCCGTGGCGCACGAAGACAACCAGAATCTGGTCATCAGCCTTAGCGTCAAACAGCTCAACCCCAACCTCCGCGTTATCGCGCGCTGCCACGACATTAAAAACGTGAACAAGATCAAAAGCGCCGGAGCCGACGAAATCGTGCTGCCCGATTTTGCCGGCGGGCAGCGGCTGATCTCGGCCATGGTGCGCCCCAACGTGGCCGGTTTCATGGACGAAATGTTAAAAGCCGAAGGTGACCTGCGCATGGAAGAAGTGACCATTCCGCACAACATGGCAGGCAAAGCGCTGCGCGAGCTGTAT
>JAGVNQ010000235.1 GCA_020053195.1 Sideroxydans sp. | reverse complement strand
TTTGATGTGCAGCTCGGGTGTTTCGAACGTTTCGTCGTCCATCACCTGCCAGCAGCGGAACGACTGGTACTCACCGGTTTGACGGTCGATGCTCACGCGCACATCCGCTTCCTCATCCGGGAAACGTTTCTTGGTAGCCGAGGCCAAAGCCGCTTCCAGCGCACCAAACACGATTTCCTTATCCACGTTCTTCTCACGCGCCAAGGCATCTACCAACAACAGAACTTCACGGCTCATAGCATTCTCCGACTACTTCAAAAAACCGGCACCAAACGTGCCTTGTCTATATTGGACAGCTCGATTGCAACCAAGCTGCCATCCACATCCAACTGCAAAATTCCCTCTTTTATTTCGCCGATAATCCCGACGAAATTTTTGCGCGCCACCATCGGCATGCGCAACTTGAGCTGCGCTTTCTGCCCGGCAAAACGCACGAAATCACTTTCCTTCTTCAGCACGCGATCCAGACCCGGCGAAGACACTTCGAGGCGCTCGTACTCCACCCCTTCCACCGTGAACAGGCGCACCAACTGGTTGCTCACCCGCTCGCAATCTTCCACCGCAATACCTTCCGGCTTGTCCATAAATACGCGCATCAGCCCGCGCCCGGACACTTCCAGGTCAACCAGCTCGTAACCCATACCGGCCAGCGTCGTTTCTACCAGCTTAGACACATCCATATTCGTACCCACAAATAAAAAACGGGCTCGAAGCCCATCTGAAAACGGCGCGGATTGTACCAAAAGGATGCACTAATGGAAACAGGTATTTAACCCGAATCAAGCTGATTGCCGCAGATACGGGCTTGCAGAGGCAATCGGATGAAGGCCGCCTCTAAAAATTCAAAATTCTAAGCAAGACAAGGCGCGAACAAAAAATTGCGACGCAGCATATGCTTGATATGTAAGGAGCAATTTTTTGTGAGCAACGCAGTATTGCGACGAAGTTTGGATTTTTAGAGGTGGCCTGAAAATACTCAAGGCCACCTGCCCCACAACGCCCGTCAATAGGCGATCTACGTGTTGCACTTGATGGAGATCGCCTATTGACGGGCATCTCCAAGCATTCCCTCAACTCATTTTTTCGCCCGGTTGTGCCTGCGCATACCACGCGTTCAATTCCGCCGCGCTTTTGCCTTGGCTCCATCCCGCCACATCCGCTTCGGCGATGGGCGCGTACGGGCCGTGTTTTACTTCAAAAATGACTGCGCCCGTGTCGCGTGACAACACGGCGTGCCAACCGCCGGCGGGGATTTCGACCACGCTGGTTTGTTCGCCCAGCTCTTCGCGCGCCATAACTTTGCCCGTCTCGTCGAACACCAACACGGTGAAGCGCCCGCGCAAAGCGGTCAACACTTCCCAAGTGTGCGGGTGACGGTGCGGCAGGATCAGCGTGTCCGGCTCCATGGCGATGGCAAGGCGCTGGATGGGATCGCTCAATTCCTGGTGCAGGTTGGTGTTGGCGCGAAAACGCGGGGATTGCTGGGCTTGTTGGCCCAGTTTGGTCAAATCGGCGGCGGTGATTTTCTTCAAAATGGCTCTCCTGAAAGGGGAAGTATTTTCGCACGGGAAATTGCGCGAATTCTTTTTTCATTTTTGCTTTTGTATGCAGGCGACATAAAGATAGAATCCTGCCCCATGCCCAGCTTGTTCTTTCAGGCGCATGTGCGCCCTCTCCTGCTTGTTGCCATCCTGTATGGCATATCCCTGAGCTATTCGGGTTCGGCATCTTCTCAGGAAGAGACCGTTGCCAAGCCGGAACTGTTGTACGAGTGGGATCCTTATTATTCGGATGTGAGTTACAACATTCCGCTAACCAACAAACCCATCCCCACCATCACCTCGCGCAGCGAAGCCGTGATTCTGCGCGAACTGCTGCGCGATTCGCTGATTCCGCAATATATGCTGCTCGAAGCCAGCGTTTATCCGATGCCGATTCTGGGCACTTATCTAAAAACGTACCAGCCGGGCTTTTACAACAGCACCAGCGTCGGCGACAGTTTCAATGTGATCGAATCGCTTACCACCGGCTTTCAGGAACCTTGGGCGCTTTCGATGTTCTTTGGCAACGTGGCCAGACTCAAACATCCCGGCGATAAGGAAACCACCCGGAACTACGGCTACACCGGCTATCTGTTCAGCGCGGGCAGCAAGCACATCAAGGACAATATGCTGGTGGACGATGACTGGGGCGAGATCGAATGGAAGATCAAAGGCAAAATTGATCGCCCCGAGCAAAAACTCGCATGGAGCTTTCGCGTTGGCGGAAAATTCAACCGGAACCACGAGGTGAATAACGTCACCTACCTCAAACTACACCGCAGCAACACGGATTTTGCGGCTTCCTATCTGGCATGGCTGGAAAACACCAACTTCGATTTTAGCCTGCATTTTTTGCAACATTCCGGCAAGCTGGTGCGCTCGGAATTGATCGTGGGAAAGAAAATGCCTTTGCTGGGAAGAAGCTACATCCCGACCTTTAGCTTCGGTTTTATCTGGACCAGCCCGGACGAATATTCGGGCGCATTGAGGAATGAAACTTTCAACAAAATGACTGTGGTCATTCGTCCGTCTGTCGAATTTTAGTTTGAAAACCGTGTTGGCTAGCGGTGTATCACACCGTTGAGCAGGGAGAGAACATGAGCGCCAAAACCGATGTCATTTCGCAGGACGTGGCCGTCACGCTGGACGGTTTGTTTCATGAACGCGCGCGCCGCACGCCACACAATCCCGCCTACCGCTATTTCGACGACCACCGCTGCGAGTGGTTTGAGCTGACCTGGCAGGAAATGGAACACGAAATCGCGCGCTGGCAAGCGGCGATGGCGCACGAGGGATTACAAGCGGGCGACCGCGTGGCAATCATGTTGAAAAACGCGCCGCAATGGGTGGTGTTCGATCAGGCCGCGCTGGGCTTGGGGCTGGTCACCGTGCCGCTGTATGTGGCCGACCGCCCGGAAAACGTGGCGCACGTGTTGCAGGATTCCGGCGCGAAAATGTTGCTGATCGACAACGCCACGCACTGGCATCCGCTGCACGAAGCCTGCTCCGGCATCACCACGCTGGCGCGCATCGTCACCCTGCGCGCCCCGCCCGAAGGCGACACCGACGAGCGTTTGCGCAGCGTGGATGAATGGGTGCCGGAAGTTCACGACGGTTTCCGCCACCTGAACAACGACCCGAACCAACTCGCCACCATTGTTTACACCTCGGGTACGACGGGCAAATCCAAAGGCGTGATGCTGAGTCACCGCAATCTGTTGAGCAATGCGGCGGGCGCGTTGCGACGTTTTGAGGTTTATACCGACGACATTTTTCTTTCCTTCCTGCCGCTGTCGCATGCGCTGGAGCGCACAGGCGGTTATTACCTGCCAGTGATGGCCGGGGCGAAAGTGGCTTACGCCCGTTCGGTACAGCAGTTGCAGGAAGATCTGGCGCTGGTGCGCCCCACTATCCTGATTTCCGTTCCGCGTATTTTCGAGCGCATCCAGGCCGGCATACGCGGCAAGCTGGAAAAAGGCCCGGCCTCGACGCGCCGCCTGTTTGAGCTGGCGATCAAAGTCGGCCATCACCATTTCGAACATGTGCAAGGCCGTGCGGGCTGGCATCCCAAGCTACTGCTGTGGCCGCTGCTGAAAAAACTGGTGGCCGCCAAACTGCTGGCGCGGTTGGGAGGGCGGCT
>JAGVNQ010000194.1 GCA_020053195.1 Sideroxydans sp. | reverse complement strand
TTCGCGATCACCGCGCAGGCATCGGCATAAGTCGAATCGTCCGGCGCGGTCGGCCCCGAGGCGATCACATCCAACGGGTCGCCGATCACATCGGACAAAATCAGCGTCAGCAGTTGCGCCGGATACGCAGCCTGCGCCAACCTGCCGCCTTTCACCTCGGACAAATGTTTGCGCAGCGCATTCAAATCGTTGATGGTTGCACCCGCATTCAGCAGCAGGCGCGTCGCCTCCTGTTTGTCCTGTAGCGAGATCCCAGCGGCAGGCGCAATCAGCAGCGCGGAAGCACCGCCCGAGAGCAGGCAAATCACCAGCGTCTGGGCATCGGCCTCATGCACCATTTGCAGCACGCGCTGCGTCCCCTCAATCCCAAACTGATCCGGCACGGGATGGGCGGCTTCCACCTGTTCGATGATGGCCAGCGGAGCAGTGTGCCCTTGTTTGACCACAATCAACCCGGCGCTGATCTTGCCTCCGAGCAAGACTTCGAGCGCCTGCGCCATACGCGCGGTGGCCTTGCCCGCGCCGACCACCACGATGCGCGCGAAGTCCGCCAAGTCATAACATTGGTCGGCCAGCAGCAGGCGATTATTTTCGACGCGCGCCGTTTGTTGCAGCGCGTGGAAAGGGTCGGCTGCCACCAGCGCGGCACGAAAAATCGCCAGCCGGTTTTGCTGCGCCAACAACGCCAGCACGCTCTCGTTCCATCCCGCCGGGCCGGGCAACCTCGTCTTCAACAGCCGGGGAATGTCGATGCGCGCATCGCAACTGCCGTCTTCATGCCGCACCAGCACCGGCGTATCCGCCGCCCGCAACATCGGCAAATCGTTCAGGCTGTCGCCCAGTGCGATACTGTGAATTCCGGCGGATTGCTGGCGATACAGCGCCAGCAGAATATCCAGCGCGCAGCCCTTGTCGTGCTGCCCCATGAGGTGAAAGATGCGCCCCTGCGTCCAGTGCAAACCCTCGCCTTCAATCGCGCGCAGAAAACTTTCTTCTACTTCGCCATCGAACACAAACGCTTCATCAAAATCGCGCTGCCGCGCCAACGCCGCCTCGTCTTCGGACAAGCCGGTCAGCGCCGCGACCTCGGCCACGCTCATATCGGCAAAGCCGCGCACGCGCGCATGCAACTGCGCGCGCAGGCGCACGAAATGTTGCCTGATCTCGGAATAAGGTGTGCCGAAGCGGAGCAACTGGTAGCCGTTGACCGGCGGCGCTGCGACAGGAGTTGTGAAGTAGTTCAGTGGAATGAAAATGCCGCCGCCGTTTTCGGCGATAAACGGATGATTGTTTTGCAACTGATGGCGGAGAACTTCAATTTCCGCGCGCGTTTTGCTGGAACACAAAATGAGCGGAATGCCGAGTTGCCGGATTGAATTCAGCGCGGGCAGCGCCTGCTCGAACGAGTAGTTGCGCGCATCGAGCAAGGTGCCGTCCAGATCGCTCACGATAATCGTATCCGACATGCGCACCTCCTTTCCGCGATTGCGCGCCTACCCCGCAGGCTGCAAAAAGACGTTCACTTTTTTACCCGATAAAACCGTTTCTCCAGCGTCTGCCCCTTGATGGAATCAAAACGTTCTCCCATCGCACTGTCGAGTTTGTTCAGCCTGTCATCGGGCAGCGGATGGGTTTTGAATAACAGCGCGACGCTGTTATCGGCAGCGGCGAAATGGCCGATTTGTTGCAGCACGCCGGGCAGTCCGTAAGCATCGTAACCGGCACGCGTGGCCAGCACCACGCCGATGCGGTCCGCTTCAAACTCGGCATCTTTATCCAGACCGCGCGCGACGATTTCCGCGCCGCTGCCGATCAGGTTTTGCAGTTTGTCGTTGCCGACTTGCCGGGACAAAATATTGCTGCCCGCCTCCACCAGTTGGCTCTGTTGCAAAATTTTCAGGTGATGTTTGCGGATCACGTGGCCGACTTCGTGCCCTAACACACCAGCCAAATCGGCTTCGTTTTGCAGCAGGCGATACAGCCCCAGCGTGACAAAAATATAGCCGCCGGGTGCGGCGAAGGCATTCACATCGTCCGATTGGATCACGCCGAAATGCCAGGGCAAATCGGGGCGTTCGCTCTGGCTGGCAACCCATGCGCCGACCTGATTCACGTACTTTTGCAGCTTGGCATCTTTCACCAGCGGCGCAGCGCCCAGCAGGTTGCCGGAGATTTGTCTGCCGATGGCGATCTCTTCGGTTTCGTCCGGCCCTCTGACTTCCTTGGCAACGCTCACCGCCTCGGTCAGCTTGGGATTAACTTGCGGCACATCGACTTTGAGTTTGTCTTTCAGCGACTGGCGCAAGTCGAAGGCCGAACAATTCGCGGCGAGGAACAAAAATCCGAAGAGTGACAGCCATTGTATTTTTGTTTTCATGTCGTCCCCTTATTGCGGCTGCGGCAGGTAGTCGAACGGGCGCGCCAGCAGCTTGCCCTTGGCCGCGAATTTCCGCGCGTCGGCTTGGTTGACCGCATAGGATTCGGCCAGTTGAATCTCGTCGGCATTAAAACTCGCGGCTTTTAATTCCTCTTCGTTCAGGCCGCGTATGCCGGTGGTCGCCACCACTTTGCCGGTCGCGTTGCGGCCCGATGCCAGCGCCAGCAAACCGGTGGCGGAGGCCGCCTTTTTGGCATTGCCTTTGCGCACGCTCAACATGCGTACCCAGCCTCTGCTTTTACCGGCTTTGATTTTGTACCAACCGCCGTCCTTGCCGAGAATGGAAATCTTCTCGCCCGCCGCCAACGCCTTCAGCGTTTTCGCGTCGCGGTAGGGCTGGGCTTTCAGCTCGTCGTTTTTCGTCAGCGTACCGCTTTCCGCCGCCCACGCCAGCGGAGCGCCACACAACACACAACAAGCGATTGCCCATATCAGAAATTTTTTCATGCGCCTCCTTTATTATTCTTCAACCTTAAAACCTTATTTCATCCACGAAAAACACGAAAGTCACGAAATAAAAAAACGCTTATACTGATGTTGCCACTCACCCATTGGGTGGCACTTTTAAACGAGGCATATTTCTGAATTTTTTCGTGTTATTTCGTGTCTTTCGTGGACAATTGCTTTTCTAGATTCAACCTTCATCCTCTTTTGCAATAGAGGAAACGCATCACGCCCCGACATCGGTTGTCGGCGTGACCCAGGGTTTTTCCCATTCCAGCAAGGCTTGCGCAAACAGCATGCGCCAGCCGTCCGCCGACTGTGCGCCACCGCGAATGCTGCCGCGCTGTACCAGATGGCTGGCCGCGCCCGCGATATGAAACAGATTTTTGCGCAGCAGTGTTTGCAAAGTGTTCAGCACCAGTTCCACATCGGCATCAATCGCTTGTTGCGCCTCGCGGTCTCCTGCCTCCGCCACCCAGGAAATGGCGATGATTTTTTCAAACAAACCCCATATCCCTTTCTGCTCGCCGAGCACCACTTCCACGCTTTTGTGCGCCACACCGGCACGCTTCAAACCGAGGCGGAAATTTTCCAGCATGCCGTCCGAGATCACGTTGCGTTTGGTGTCGAAACGGATCAACAGCAACGTGGCTTGCAGCTCGCCTTGGCGCATCTCGGCCAGCCGCACCATGTTCTGCTCCAGCGCCTTGCTGGTCGCCGTGGAATACAGGCGCGCCAGCGTGAAATAGGCGATGCCCAGCAGCACCGGCCCGGCCAGGTTGATGTAGGTGTTGGTGAAGTTGATGCTGGCTAACGAGAACGCGATCATGATGACTTGCGACAGTCCGAACAGTTTGTCGATATTGCCGGGGCCGTCTTCGCGATAAAACGCTCTGGCCGTGCCCCAGATAATCGCCAGTGTGATGAGCAGATACCAGATGCGCCCTTCGGGGAAACGCAGCGAATCGCCGTGTTTGGTGTTGTCGATGGCGGTCGCCAGCACTTCCACGCCGGGATGCATGCGCGCCATTGGCGTGGCGCGCAAATCATACAACCCGGAAGCGGTGGAACCGATCAGCACAATCTTGCCCTTGAACTCGTCCTGCGCGCGCTGCTTGTTCTTGCTGCCCATATCCAGATACACGTCGGAGAAGCTCACATACTTGTAGCTGAACGGCTTGCCGCGCCAGTTCAACAACATCAGCTCGGTACTCGGATGCGCCCAGCCGAATTCGCTGCCGATGCGCGCCGGCAAAGACGGCAACTTCCAGCCGTAACCGGCGATATACACCGGATAGCTGCGCACCACGCCATCGCTGTCCAGCGCCACGTTGTGCGTGCCCAGCCGCCCGCCGTCCAGCGCCGCCTGGAAATGCGGCAGGATGACGCTCATGGTCGCATCCTCCTCCTGCTCCTCGTCCGACATTTTCATCACGCCCGGAATCTGCGCCGCCTTGATCTGGCTCAGCCCATCGCCGGACGGATCGAGGCGCAACATCGGGAAGAAAGTGTTGTTGCTGGCGGCGATGGCCGCGTTGAAATACGCGTCGCTGTCGGGGTTGAACACGTCCGCGTCGCTGAACAAAATATCGAACACCACCGCCTGCGGCTGCTGTTTTTCAATACCCTCGACAAACTCGCCCAACACTTGACGCGGCCACGGCCAGCGCCCGTATTCCTTGGACAGCGCCGCCAGACTTTTCTCGTCGATATCGACGATCACGATGTCCGAATCGGGCTGGGCCGGCGACAGGCGATAGCGCACCATGGCATCGAACGCCGCCGTGCGAATTTCGCTGGTGATATGCAAAAAGGACGCATCGGCCACGGCAAACACGCTGAACAGCGCGGCCAGATACAGATAAAAATTCTGCCGCCACTTGCGTGCCAGCAACCGGGAGAACGCCGCCATCGCAAAACGCATACGGCTGAGCAGAAGAAGTTTTATTTTCATGGTGACGAGTTTACCAGCCCCTTCGCGCGCAATAAAAAGAAAAGGCCGGGAATACCAACCTCGGCCACAAGGATGTATCGCCGCTCGCGCATGCGAACGAATAGTTATAAACCTAAAACCTTAATTGGCCACGGATGAACACAGATGAAACACGGATAAACAACTCCTTATTCAGCGAGCCTGCCCCACCATTCGGGTGATCCGCAACTCTTGCGTAACGCACGGTTTTATCAGTGTTTCATCTGTGTTCATCCGTGGCTAAATTACGTTTTTTCAGGATGATTACTCTTCAAACTTGAAACGGTTTTCGGCAAACAGGGCTAGGCAGGTATCGACCACGCGCTCGTCGTAAAGCCTGCCCCGGTTCGCGGAAATTTCGGCCAGCGCACCCGTCAAGCCGATGGCGGCGCGGTAGGGGCGGTGGCTCGCCATCGCTTCGACCACATCGGCCACCGCCACGATGCGGGCTTCGAGGATGATGTCTTCCGCTTTG
>JAGVNQ010000217.1 GCA_020053195.1 Sideroxydans sp. | reverse complement strand
TTTCGTGGCTTTCGTGTTTTTCGTGGACCATTCGGTTTTTGTTTAGTAGCCGCCTTTACCCGGTGGTTGCGGCAGACCGGCGATTTTGGCGGCCTGTTTCGCGGGGCCCATCGGGAACAAGTCGTACAGCGCTTTGCTGTCCGCTTCCGGCCAGAATTCGTTAACCCCTTTTAGCATGTTGCGGAAGTTGGGGGTATGGCCGTTTTCCTTAAACTCCTCGCGCATGTAGTTGATGATCTCCCAATGTTTCGGGGTCAGCTCGATGCTTTCCGCTGCCGCAATCACATTGACCACTTCTTCGCTGAAATCCGGCTCCAGCAAGAAGCCGTCATCGTTGGTTTCCAATTCGTTTCCTGCCACGGTGTATCCCATCTTCAATTTTCCTTTCAATCAAAAAAATGTCATTCCTGACTGGAGATGACCTTGTGCGGCTCAAAAATACCGCAACCAAACTGCCGTTCATTGCCCAAACCCGCGTATTGCACACGCAACGAGCCTTCCGGCTTCAGATCGTGCAATACCAAACTGTAGCCGCTGATCGCCCGATTGTTGCCGGCCAGCGTATGAAACCTGCCACAAATCAAATTAGCCTTGACCCCCATCGCGGCGAGCGCAGATTCGACTTCTGCCACGAATGAAATTTCGTCGTCGGTCCCGGTCACCAGTTGCGCGTGCAACGTGGGGTAATGCTGGATCGCCCTAGTTTTGCTCGACCCCAGCAGTAACTCGCATCCGGCCACGTTCAGTTGTTGTTGTTCCAGCGCGGCTGCGGCGGCGGCGAGTTCTTTCGGTAGCCGCAACACCAGTTTGGCGCGTTTGGGCAACAGCATCCCTTCGTTGCTTTGCGCCATGCGCAAAGGGATGACTCCCACTTGTTCATGCTCGCCCAGCAAAGGCAGAAGCCGCGTCAATTCTTCCCACAACGCGAACGGGTAAGAGGCGGGCAAAGTGCCTCCGCCAATTTCGAATGCAACGTCGATCATTTCGGCGGGGGCGCTCACTTGATGCCTTGTGTCTCTGCCCACTGCTTCATGTCGTTCGCCCATTGCACAGCAGTTGCCGGATCAATATCAAAAATCGTAAAACGTTTGCTCTCGCGGATGCGGATGCGCAACAAACTCATGCCGCCTTCCGCATGGTCTATCTGTTGCAGCTCGATCTGTTGCCCTCCCAGCGGAACGCTGATCTTGCTCAATTCTGTAATTTTCGCCATATTTGTCTTTTCAACGTATGATTCAGCGGATAGCGAACGGGCGAGACATATAACATTGTTTAAGTCTATCGCCAATATCGCCCTGTTTGAATACTACTGGGGATGAAAAAAGTACCCCCCTTTAGGGTTACTTTGGATAGTCGCTACGGGTGATAGTTTGGCTAGAGGTAGCCCCGTAACATGCAAAACCATCAAGAAACCGGGCTGGCAGCATTTGCCGGAGACCTAACGATAACCGAATTCAAGCCCTTGTTGGGCGACTTGCGCAACGCGAATGAAAGGAAACATGATGGCTAAAAAGATGCATGACACTCCGAATCTGGACGAACTCGAAAAAGGTGAGTGGCCCAGTTTTGTCACCGGCCTGAAGCGTCTGGCCAAAGACAAGGACATTATGGTTGACCTGTTGGGTCAGCTCGAAACATCGTACAAAACCCGCAAGGGCTACTGGAAGGGCGGCACGGTCGGCGTGTTCGGTTATGGCGGCGGCGTGATCCCGCGCTTTACCGAACTGAAAAACGAAGACGGCACCCCCCAGTTCAAGGATGCGGCCGAATTCCACACGCTGCGTATCATGCCTCCGCCCGGCATGCACTACGACACCGCTACACTGCGCCAGTTTTGCGACATCTGGGACAAATACGGTTCCGGTTTGATTGCTTTGCACGGACAGTCCGGCGACATCATGTTCCAGGGTTGCAATACTGAAAACGTACAAAAAGCCTTCGACGAATTCAACGAAATGGGATTCGACCTCGGCGGCGCAGGCCCTGCCGTGCGTACTTCGATGTCTTGCGTCGGAGCCGCACGTTGCGAGCAGTCTTGCTACAACGAAGCACAGGCGCACCGCGCCGTGTTGAACACCTTCCTCGACGATCTGCACCGTCCTTCGCTGCCATATAAAGTCAAATTCAAGTTTTCCGGTTGCCCGAACGATTGCATGAACGCGATTCAGCGTTCCGACATCGCGATCATCGGCACTTGGCGCGACAACATCGGTACCGATGAGGCGCTGGCCAAGAAGTGGTTTGCCAAGCACGGCATGGATGAGCTGGTAAACGACATCGTGGCACGTTGCCCGACCAAAACTTTCCAGGTCAAGGAAATCAAGAAGATCAAAGCTGGCGAGCATATTTCCAGCGTTGCCGTGAGCGACACTCACGCCATCGAAATCAACAATCAAGATTGCGTGCGCTGCATGCACTGCATCAACGTGATGACGGGTGCGCTGGCTCCGGGTAAAGACCGTGGCGCAAGCGTACTGGTCGGCGGCAAGAGCCACCTGAAGATCGGCGGCCTGATGGGAACCGTGGTCATTCCGTTCATGAAGCTGGATACCGAAGAACAAGTCGAGATACTGGTTGACTTCAGCCAGCGCCACATCGACTTTTTCGCCGAAAACGCGCTGGAGCACGAGCGTTCCGGTGAGATGATCGAGCGTATTGGTATGGCCAATTACCTCGATGCGATGGAGATCGACGTTGATCCGGCAATGATTAGTTCGCCGCGTATGAACCCCTATGTCCGCACCGACGGTTGGGATGATGAAGTCGCCAAGATCAACGCCAAGAAACAAGCTGCCTGAGGAGATAGAAGATGAATGCACCTGTAAAGATGCGCAAGCCCAAAGAGACTGGCGTACCGGAAAACACCAAATACCTGCATCCAGTGCTGGCGAAGAACTACGGCAACTGGAAATACCACGACCGTCCCCGTCCCGGTGTGCTGCACCACGTCGCGCACAGCGGCGACGAAGTGTGGACGGTGCGTGCCGGTACGCAGCGCCAGATGGACGTTTATACCATCCGCACATTGTGCGACATCGGCGACCAGTTTGCTGATGGGCGCGTGCGCTTCACCATTCGTTCCAACATCGAGTTCATGGTGTCGGATGAAAAGAAAGTTGCACCGCTGATCGCCGAACTGGAGAAGCACGGCTTCCCGGTAGGCGGCACCGGCAACTCGGTGACCATGATCGCGCACACCCAGGGTTGGTTGCACTGCGACATCCCCGGTACTGACGCATCCGGTGTGGTCAAGGCTTTGATGGACGAGCTGATCGTCGAGTTCAAGCGCGAAGAAATGCCGAATCGCGTCCACCTTTCGACTTCCTGCTGCGAAATCAACTGCGGCGGCCAGGCCGACATCGCTATCATCGTGCAACACACCAAGCCGCCGGTCATCAATCATGACATGGTCGCCAATGTGTGCGAGCGCCCGACCGTGGTGGCGCGCTGCCCGGTGGCGGCGATTCGCCCCGCGATGGTGAACGGCAAGCCTTCTCTGGAAATCGACGAAGCCAAATGTATGTGCTGCGGCGCTTGCTATCCTCCTTGCCCGCCGATGCAAATCAACGACCCGGAAAATTCCAAGCTGGCAATCTGGGTTGGCGGCAAGAACTCCAACGCGCGCAGCAAGCCGACTTTCATGAAGATGGTTGCCTCCGGTCTGCCCAACAACCCGCCGCGCTGGCCCGAAGTCGGCGCAGCCGTGAAGAACATCATCAGCGTCTATAAGGCGGATGCGCGTCCCTGGGAGCGTATGTCCGACTGGATCGACCGTATCGGCTGGCCGCGTTTCTTCGAGAAGACCGGACTGCCGTTCACCAAGTATCTGATTGATGATTGGCGCGGTTCGCGCACCAACCTCAACGCTTCTACGCATATCCGTTTCTGAGCGAGGATTCTATGAAATACGGAATTGTTGTGAACGAAGGGCCTTACCAGCATCAAGCCAGCGATTCGGCTTATCTGTTTGCCAAGGCCGCTATCGCCAAGGGGCACGAGGTATGGCGCGTGTTTTTCTATCACGACGGTGTCAACAATGCGACCCGGCTGACCGAGCCGCCGCAGGATGACCGCCATATCGTGAACCGCTGGACCAAGCTGGCCGAAGAGCACAAGGTGGATTTGGTGGTGTGTGTCGCCGCCGCCTTGCGTCGCGGTATCAAGGAAGAGAATTTAGCGCAGGGCTTCCGTATCTCCGGTCTGGGGCAATTGGTGGAAGCCGGTATCAAGTGTGACCGTTTGGTCACCTTCGGCGATTAAGGAGAGACGAGATGAGTGATGCAAAAAAATTCATGTTCGTTAACCGCAAAGCGCCTTACGGCACGATTTACGCACTGGAGTCGCTGGAAGTGGTGCTGATTACCGCCGCTTTCGACCAGGACGTGTCGTTGGCGTTTTTGGATGATGGCGTGTATCAGTTGAAAAAAGGCCAGCAGACCAAAGGCATCGAGACCAAAAATTTCTCGCCCGCCTATCGCGCTCTGGAAGACTACGACGTGGAGAAGCTGTACGTCGAAAAAGAAGCGATGGAAGCGCGCGGTCTCACCGAGGAAGATTTCCTGGTGGATGTCACAGTGCTCAGCCGCGCCGAAATGGGCGCGCTGATGGACGAGCAAGACGTAGTCTTGAGTTTCTAAGGGGACACGAATGTTACATATCATCAACAAATCACCCTTGACCAGCGTCTCGCTGAACAGTTGTGTGAATACCGCAGCGGGCGGCGACATTCTGCTGATTGAGGATGCGGTTTATGCCGCGACAAAGGGCAATGCAGCCGAGGCTGTTCTGCAAGCGGCGATGGGACGTTTCAAGGTTTATGTCCTGATGCCCGATCTGGAAGCGCGCGGTTTGGGCGACCGGCTGATGGCGGGCGTTAATGCGGTCGATTACGGCGGCTTTGTCGATCTGACCAGCAATAACAAATCCTGCCAATCCTGGCTTTAATTTAGTTTCACTTTGAGGGAGAAATAGTATGTCTAGCATTGAAGTTGGCGGTAAAAGCTACGAAACAGACGAAGAAGGTTATCTGGTCAATCTGGCCGAGTGGGACATGGAAGTCGCGAACTACATCGCCCAGACCGAAAACATCTCCATGACCGAGCAACACTGGGAAGTGGTCAATTTTCTGCGCGAGTATTTCGAGGAATACCAAATCGCTCCGGCCGTGCGCGTGTTGACTAAAGCTATCGGCAAAAAGCTGGGCGCTGAAAAGGGTACCAGCGAATATCTGTATGGTTTGTTCCCTTACGGTCCGGGCAAACAGGCGTGCAAGATCGCCGGTCTGCCAAAGCCCACCGGTTGCATTTAATTCGAGTTTAACGATAGGGATTTCTTCATGGCGAGCATCGTTTTTGCGATCCTGTTCTATTTCGCTACGCTGTTGCTGGTCGTAGGACTGATCTATCGCATCAATACCTACGCCCGTACTCCGGCTCCGCTGAAGATACCGACCACACCCGCGCCGACCACAACCGGTGGCGTGGTGTTGCGCTTGACGCGCGAGGTGGTGTTCTTCGAAAGTTTGTTCAAAGCGAACTTGTGGATTTGGAGCACGGGCTGGTTGTTTCACGCCAGTATGGCGTTGGTGGCTTTGCGTCACCTGCGTTATTTCACCGATCCCGTGTGGGGCTGGGTTGCCTTCATTCAGCCGTTCGGCATGTATGCGGGCATCACCATGCTGCTGGGATTGTGCGGGTTGTGGTGGCGGCGTTTGTTTGTCGAGCGTATCCGCTACATCTCGACTCCGTCCGATCACCTGATGCTGTTGCTGCTGATTGGCATCGCCGCATCCGGTTTGCTGATGACGTTTGTCGTGCATACCGATGTGATCGCGGTTAAAGGCTACTTCCTCGGTCTGATGCATCTGGATATTCAGGTGTTGCCTGCCGACTTGTTGTTGTCTGTGCATTTATTTTTGGTTGTGTCACTCCTGGTCGCATTCCCCTTCAGCAAATTGCTGCACGCACCAGGAGTGTTTTTTTCGCCGACGCGTAATCAGAAAGATGATCCGCGTGAAAAGCGCCATCTGAGCGCATGGGCTGCCAAACTCGAATCGGAGAAGAACTGAAATGGCAGACATCACTGCACCGGCCTATCGCGAATTTCCCATCATTCCCGTGCTCAAGCCGGGTTCGATGGAAGGGAAAGGCCCATTCGTTGCCAGCGACAAGATCAACGAAGCGGTAGGTTTCCCCGGTCATCTGGTGGATGACTGGCATGACAAGGCAATCGCCAAAATGGGCGAACTGCTGTCCAAATACCGTTCGTTCAAAGTATTCATGGATGCCTGCGTGCATTGCGGCGCATGTACCGACAAATGCCATTATTTCATCGGCACGCAAGACCCGAAGAACATGCCGGTGGCGCGCCAGGATTTGATGCGCAGCGTGTATCGCCGCTACTTCACTTTGCCCGGCAAGCTGTTTCCGAAACTGGTCGGCGCGCGCGATTTGACGCGCGAAGTGCTGGACGAATGGTTCAACTATTACCACCAGTGTTCCGAATGTCGCCGCTGTTCGGTGTTTTGCCCTTATGGCATCGACACCGCCGAGATCACCATGGCGGCGCGCGAGATTCTCGACTCCATCGGTTACGGACAAAAATATTCCAACGAGATCATCGGCAAGGTTCACAAGATCGGTAACAACCTCGGTCTGCCCGGCCCGGCGCTGCTCGACACGCTGGAAGGTCTGGAAGAAGACGTAAAAGATGCAATCGGGATTGATGTGCGTTTCCCCATCGACGTGAAGGGCGCGGAAGTGTTGCTGATTACACCGTCTGCCGATTTCTTTGCCGAGCCGCACATCGACAGTTTGATCGGTTACGCCAAGGTGTTCCATGCCAGCGGAACCAGTTGGACCCTGTCTTCCATGGCTTCCGAGGCGGGCAATTTCGGCATGTTTATCGGCAATTACGAGCAGTTGCGCAAGATCGCGTTGCGCATCCGCGAAGCCGCGCTGGAGCTGGGCGTGAAGCGTATCGTGGTGGGCGAATGCGGCCACGCATGGCGCGTCGCTTACAGTTTCTGGAACACCTTGAGCGGAGTGGGCGACGGTGCGGGCGAAGTGGATCGTTTTGCCCAGATGCTGCAAAAACAACTGGATCACCGTTACAAGCAGCCGACGCATATTTGCGAATTTACCTGGGACTTGATTGAGCGCAACGCATTGACGTTCGACAAATCGCTGAACGACAAGCACATCATCACATTCCATGATTCCTGTAACGTGGCGCGCGGATCGCGCATGGGTGATTTGCCCGGCGGCCAGTTTGAAATTCCGCGCAACATCATCAAGGCGGTGGCGAACAATTTTGTCGAGATGGCACCGAACACCACGCGCGAACAGACTTTCTGTTGCGGCGGCGGCGGCGGTGTGTTGACCGACGATCTGCTCGAATTGCGTGTCAAGGGCGCGTTGCCGCGCATGGAAGTGCTGAAGCAGTCGGTGGACGAGCACGGTGTTAATTTTATGGCGACAATTTGCGCCATCTGCAAGGCGCAATTTACAAAAGTTTTGCCCATCTATGGTTTCGACAGAAAGATGGTGGGCGGTGTACATCAACTGGTGAGCAACGCGATCCAGCTAGGTCAGAAATAACGAGGAGAAGGTAAAAATGTCAGTAGTGAGCGAAACCCCGCAAAAGATTACATTCCGTCGTTACAAGGATGGCAATACAAAAAGCCGCCTGAACGAAAAGATTTTCCAGGCCGGACATTCCTACAAATGCCCGACTTATATCCAATCCACGCCTCCCTGCCAGGGAAGCTGCCCGGCTGGCGAAGATATTCGCGGCTATCTGGGCATCGTGCGCGGCACCGAAAAAGTGCCGAACGGTGCGGATGGCAAGCCGGTTATGCCTTGGCAGGAATATGCGTGGCGCCGCCTGACCGAAGCCAACCCGTTCCCGGCGGTGATGGGGCGCGTATGTCCGGCTCCGTGCGAAAGCGGTTGCAACCGCAACGAAGTGGAAGACCACGTCGGCATCAACTCGGTGGAACATTTCCTCGGCGAATACGCGATCGCCAACAAACTGCAATTCAACAAGCCCACGGCTGCGCCTTCAGGCAAAAAAGTTGCCATTCTGGGCGGCGGACCTGCCGGTTTGTCCTGTGCCTACCAACTGGTGATGAAGGGGCATGCAGTCACCGTGTTCGACGAGCATGAATACCTCGGCGGCATGATGCGTTACGGCATCCCCGGTTTCCGTACCCCGCGCGATGTGCTGGATGCGGAGATTCAGCGCATTATCGACTTGGGGGTGAATGTGCGCCTCAAGACCCGCGTGGGCAGCGACATCAGCATGGAGCAGATCCACAAGGATTTTGACGCAGTGTTTCTGGGACTGGGTGCGCAAGCCGGTCGCGCACTGCCTATCGCCGATAGCCAAGCGCCTAACGTGGTCACCGCGACCGCGTTCCTGAAAGCCTTTAACGAAGGCCGTTTGCAGCACGTTGGCAAACGCGTGGTGGTGGTGGGCGGCGGTGATACTTCCATCGACGTGGCGACTATCGCGCGCCGTCTGGGACATATTTCGCATGCCAATCCGACCGATGCCGAAGCTGCAATCGCCGGACGCATGGCGCACGATGTGGCCGATATTTCCGCCAAGCAAGGCGCGGAAGTGACGCTGACCTCGCTGTTCAACATCGACAAGATGCAGGCCAATAAACACGAGATCGAACAAGCGCTGGCCGAGGGTATTCACATCCTCGGCGGCTTGGTGCCTATCGGCATCGTGCGCGATGCGAACGGTCGTGCCACCGCGTTGCGCGTAGCCAAGTGCGAAGCCAAGTTTGTCGGCAGTAAGCTGGAAATCAAGAACATCGAAGGCAGCGAACACAACATCGACGCAGACCTGATCGTTTCCGCGATCGGACAAGCCGTGGATTTCACCGGCTTGGAGAAATTCGACAATGGCAAGGGCGCAATCTCTACCGACCGCAACTACGTGGTGAACGGACAAGCGGGCGTATTTGCCGGCGGCGACGTGATTCGCCCGCACCTGCTGACGACTGCTGTTGGGCACGGTTCTATCGCCGCCGACGGCATCCACAACTTCATGCAGGGACGCGATCTGGAAAAACGCCCCAAGATTGACGTGCACCAGTTCGACATCATGCGCAAGCTGACGGAGAAGGGCATCGAGATCAAGGACGCGCAAGAGCCGATGCGCGGCACGTGCGACTCCAATGTTGCCATCCACAACTTCGACAACCGTTCCGACCGCTATATCATTCCGCACGACAAGCTGTTCCTCGGCCATTTCAACTATGTGCCGCGCCTTCACCGCGACATCGTGACGCTCAACAAAGAAACCGCGTTGGGCAATTTCGATGAGCGTCTGGGCGTGCTGAGTCAGGAATCCGCCGTTGCTGAAGCCAAGCGCTGCATGAGTTGCGGCATGTGTTTCGAGTGCGACAACTGTGTGGTGTATTGCCCGCAAACCGCCGTATCGCGCGTCAAGAAGACCGTGGCAACGCTGGGACGCTACGTGACGACGGACTACGACAAGTACATCGGCTGCCACATCTGCGCCGATGTGTGCCCGACGGGTTACATTCAAATGGGTCTGGGCGAATAATGAAGCTGCTCGTCACTTTGTTGCTGTGCCTGTGTATCCCGGCGGCCTGGGCCGCCGACGCAAACATGCCCAAGCTGGATGTTGGCGCGGGCGGGCAGTGCGTGAAAGATACGCAATGGATGCGCAAGAACCACATGCACTTGCTCAAGCACCAGCGTGACGAGTCGGTGCGCAAAGGCGTGCGCTCGGAACAGGATAGCCTGAAGAACTGCATCGAATGTCATGCCAGCACCAAGGATGACAGCGTGATCGCGCGCGAAGACAGCTTCTGCGCGGGATGCCACCGCTACGCCGCAGTTCACATCGACTGTTTTGAATGCCACGCCAGCAAACGCAAGGCGGTCAAGGCGGCGCTCGCCGAGAAGGAAGTGCAATGAGCGACCTCAATTCACAACGCAGACAATTTTTGAAAACCACGCTGGGCGCTAGCGCCGTGGCGATTGCACCGGGCATGTTGTTGTACGGCATGGCGCACAGCAAATCCGCAGCGGCCAGCGACAAAGTGCGCTGGGGTATGCTGATCGACACCGCGCAGTGCAAGGAAGGCTGCAACGATTGCGTGACCGCGTGCAACAAGCAGAACGGCCTGTCCGGCGGCACCAAGCCGACCGACTCGCAGTTCATACGCAAGATTTCGATCAAGGATGTGAGCACCGGATACGAACAGTCGCTGCCCATGATGTGCCAGCATTGCGAACAACCTCCCTGTGTGGATGTGTGCCCGACCCAGGCATCGTTCAAACGCGCCGACGGTATTGTGCTGGTTGACCGGCATCGCTGCATCGGCTGCCGCTACTGCATGATGGCTTGCCCGTACAAGGCTCGCTCTTTCGTGCATGAGCCGCTGACCGACCAGAATCCCGACGTGCCGCGCGGCAAAGGCACGGTGGAAGCCTGCAATCTGTGCGTGGGGCGTATCGACAACGGACAAACCACGGCTTGCGCCGAGGCATGCCCGAACAATGCCATCCTGTTCGGCGATTTGAACGATGCCAACAGCGAGATCGCCCTCAAGATTCGCAGCGTCGCTTCCACTCAGGTACGTGCTGACCTGCAACTGAACACCGGCATCCGCTACCAAGGACTTTAAAACATGGTTGATCTTTCCGCATTGCGTTCCAAAAACCGCCTGTTCTACGTGCTGCTTGCAGTGGCCGGACTGGTTGCTCTGGGCGGTATGTATGCCGTCCACATGATGGAGTCTCACGGCCACATCATCTCCGGTATGAACAACCAGATCGTGTGGGGCATCCCGCACGTGTTCGCCATCTTTTTGATCGTCGCGGCCTCGGGTGTATTGAACGTCGCTTCCATCGGCTCTGTATTCGGCAAAGCCGTGTACAAGGCGCGTGCGCCGCTGGCCAGCTTGCTGTCTATCGCCATGCTGGGCGGCGGATTGACCGTGTTGATGCTGGATTTGGGCAGGCCGGATCGCATCATCGTGGCCGCCACCAACTACAACCTCACGTCGGTGTTCGCCTGGAACATCGTGCTGTATTCCGGCATGTTCTCGCTGGTCATCGTCTATCTGTGGACCATGATGGAACGGCGTATGAACCCGTTCAACAAAGCTGCCGGTTTGGCGGTATTTGTCTGGCGCTTCGTGCTCACCACCGGTACCGGTCTGATTTTCGCTTTCCTCACCGCACGCCAGGCTTATGGCTCGGCGCTGCTGCCGCCCATGTTCATCGTGCTGTCGTTCGCGTGGGGCTTGGCGGTGTTCCATGTAGTGCAGCGCGTGATTTATTTGTGGAATGAGAAATCACTGGACCCCGCGATCCAGCAACGCACAAAAAATCTGTTAGGCGTGTTCGTCATCGGTTCGTTATACATGGTCGCCACTTACCATCTGACCAATTTGTATTTTTCGCATCAGACCGGATTTGAACATTTCATCCTGCTTAATGGCGGATCCATCACGAATATGTTTTGGTGGGGTTACATCGTGCTGGGCAATTTGCTGCCGTTGCTGTTGATTTACACACCCGGTCTGGGCAAAACAAAATGCGTGATCGCGGCCTCGTCGCTGGTGATTCTGGGCGCGTTCGCTTTCCTGTACGTGTTCATCATCGGCGGCCAGGCTTACCCGCTCAACCTCTTCCCCGGTTATGAAGTCAGCAGCAGTTTTGCTGACGGACAGATCGCCACCTATCAACCGTCGCTGTACGAGTTCCTGTTGGGCTTCGGCGGATTGGCTATCGCTTTCATCATCACCACCGTCAGTGTGCGTGTGTTGAACTTCATGCCGCAGGACAAGCCTTACATCGCAGATTAAGTTGGTTGTGATGCTGCCATGAACCGCATGCTGATTTCGGCAGCACACAAATCCTCCGGCAAAACCATGGTCAGTATCGGCCTGTGCGCGGCGTTGGCCGCGCGCGGTCACGTGGTGCAGCCGTTCAAAAAAGGCCCGGACTACATCGACCCGATGTGGCTGGGGCAAGCCGCCGGACATCCCTGCCGCAACCTCGATTTGTACTTGATGGAAAACGACGACATCGTCGCCACTTTCGCGCAGCACAGCGCGGAAGTGAATCTGGTCGAGGGCAACAAAGGTTTGTATGACGGTCTTGCGCTGGACGGCAGCAACAGTAACGCCGCGCTGGCCAAACTGCTCGACCTGCCGGTGATACTGGTGATTGACGCGCGCGGCATGACGCGCGGCATCGCGCCGCTGATTCTCGGTTATCAGGCGTTCGACAAGGACATCCGCATTGCCGGGGTGATCCTCAATAATCTCGGCGGCAAGCGCCATGAATCCAAGCTGCGCGCGGTCATCGAGCACTACACCGATGTGCCCGTGGTGGGCGCGATCCAGCACGACGAGCGGCTCTCCATCGTCGAACGCCATCTCGGCCTGATGCCCAGCAACGAGTCGCATGTCGCCACTTCCAAAATCAAACAAATCGGCGAAGCTATCGCCGAACAAGTCGATTTGGACATGCTGCTTGCGCTCACGCAGAAAGAACCGCTAGTTGTTCCGCACAAAGCACAAATCAGCCCCTTGCCGAGCAGTGAAAGCGTGCGCATCGCCATCGCGCGCGACCGTTCTTTTGGTTTCTATTACGCGGATGATCTGGATGCATTACAAGCGGCTGGGGCGGAGCTGGTGCCGTTCGATGCCTTGCGCGACGCGAATTTTCCCGATGTGGATGCGCTGTATATCGGCGGCGGCTTTCCCGAAACCTGCGCCACCGAACTGGAAGCGAATGTCACGCTGCGCGCCCAGATCAAACAATCCATTGAAAATGGCATGCCAACTTATGCCGAATGCGGCGGCCTGATGTATTTGTCGCGCGGTATCGAATATCAGGGGCGCACTTTTGAAATGGTAGGCGCGATTCCCGGCGATATAAAAATGCACGCCAAACCCATCGGTCGCGGCTACGTTCATCTGAAGGAAGCAGAAGCGCATCCGTGGCCGCGACCAGACAAAGCGAAGGAATTACCCTCACCTCAATCCTCTCCCGCAAGCGGGCGAGGAAGCAATCGTGAAAATCAACCTTTGATCTTTGCCCATGAGTTCCATTATTCGAGCTTGGAGAACCTACCAAACGACAGCCGCTTCGCTTACCATGTGGAGCGCGGTTACGGCATCGACGGCGAGCGCGACGGGCTTATCCTGCACAACTTGCTGGCTTCATATACCCATCTGCGTACCATAGGCAGTTGCTACTGGGCGACGCGGTTTGTCGCCTTTATCCGGCGCTGCAAGGAACAGCAAAACACTTCGACTATTACGATTGGAAAAACATTATGACCGAGCAACTCTATCAAGCCGCCATCGCGGCTTTTGACAAAGCCAACGCTGAAGATCCGAACATGGAGATCGCCAACGGCAAGGAAGTTCCGAAAGAATTGCTGTACGCGCAACGCATGACCGAGATGCAGGAACGTTATGTGCCCGAAGCGTCGGAAGCCGTGAAGCTGGCTTGCCGCGCCCAGCACATTCAGCGCTGGAAAAGCCCGCGCAGTAACTTCCCTATGGACAGGCAAGGCTATTTGCAATGGCGCACCGGCTTGTACAAATTCCACGCCGAGACGGCGGGCAACCTGATGAAGCAAGTGGGCTACGACGACGAAATGATAGAGCGCGTGCGCACCATCATCAGCAAGAAAGCGTTGAAAGTGAACCCGGAAACGCAACTGATGGAAGACGTGGTTGATCTGGTATTCATCGAGTATTACATGATCGGATTTGCTACCAGCCATCCCGAATACGACGAAGCCAAGTGGATCGAAATCATCAAAAAGACCTGGAACAAAATGTCCGCGCGCGCGCATGACTTTGCGCTGGCCGGCAAAATCGCGCTGCCCGAAGCGCTGGTTCCGCTGATACTCAAAGCAGTGAAAGGATAAATCGGCTTAACCGGTTTGCCGTAGGTCGGGCTTTAGCCCGACATGTCGGGTTGAAACCCGACCTACAAATTAGCAATCTGCGGATAGAGGATTTTCAGAACCAATGAACTATTTACCAATATTTGCTGATGTCAGAAACAAGCTGTGTCTGGTCGTGGGCGGGGGCGAAGTCGCCAAGCGCAAGGCGGGCGTGCTGCTGGAAGCCGGGGCGAAAGTGCGCGTGGTCGCGCCGCAAATTGATGACGAGCTGGCCGGGCAAAAAAACGTTGAAAGTGTGGTTGCGCGTTTCGAGGCTTCGCATCTCGATGGTGCGACACTGGTTATCGCTGCCACCAACGACCGCGAAGTGAACAAACTAGTTTCCGGTTTGGCGCAAGCGCGCAACCTTCCGGTGAACGTGGTTGACGATCCCGAGCTGTGCAGCTTCATCATGCCCGCCATCCTCGACCGTTCGCCGTTGATGGTGGCGTTTTCCAGCGGCGGAGCATCGCCGGTGCTCACGCGTTTGTTGCGCGGCAAACTGGAAACCTTGATCCCGCAAAACTACAGCCGCCTCGCCGCGTTCGCCGAACGCTTCCGCGAGCTGGTTAAAACCCGCGTCACCAATCCCGCCAAACGCCGCATTTTCTGGGAGAACGCGCTGGAAGGTGTGGTCGCCGAGAAAGTGTTGACGGGCGACGAGAGTAGTGCCGAAGCCATGCTGCAACAAATGCTGGCGAGCGAAGACAACATCCAGCGCGGCGAAGTGTATCTGGTCGGTGCCGGTCCCGGCGATCCCGATCTGCTGACTTTCCGCGCCTTGCGCCTGATGCAGAAGGCCGATGTGGTGGTGTACGACAATCTGGTGTCCAAACCCATCGTCGAAATGACTCGGCGCGATGCGCAACGCATCTTTGTTGGCAAGAAACGCGACGACCATACGCTGCGTCAGGAAGAGATCAACGAGCTGCTGGTGCGCCTGGCCAAAGAAGGCAAGCGCGTGCTGCGCCTCAAAGGCGGCGACCCGTTCATTTTCGGGCGCGGCGGCGAAGAGATCGAAACACTGGCCGCAGAAAATATTCCGTTCCAGGTTGTGCCCGGCATCACTGCCGCCTCCGGCGTGGCCTCTTACGCGGGCATCCCGCTGACGCACCGCGACTACGCGCAGTCGTGCATGTTCGTCACCGGCAACCTGAAAGACGGCACGATGAATCTGGATTGGGCGGCACTGTCGCGTCCCAAGCAGACCGTGGTGGTTTATATGGGTTTGCACGGCTTGAACACGCTGTGCGCGAAACTGATTGAGCACGGCATGCCGCAAGACACGCCCATCGCTATCGTGCAGCAGGGCACGACTCAAAATCAGCGCGTCATCACCGGCACGCTGGCCACTTTGCCCGGCATCGCCGAACGCGAAAAACCGCAAGCGCCCACGCTCATCATTGTCGGCGGCGTGGTCACGTTACACAAAAAATTGGCTTGGTTTCACCCGCAGCAAAAATGAGGAGGTAGCAAAGCGCAGTTCCGTAGTCCAATAATAATCAGGGAGAGAAATGATGGTACGAATGACGATCAAAAGTATGTTGCTGTCCGCAATAATTCTGCTCGGCAACACCAGCGCGCTGGCAGCCGAAGCGATTCTCAAACCTTTCGTGCTGGCTTCCAAAAGCGCCGGGACTGCGACCGAAAAATCCGCCGAAGTGCGCGCTGCGTTAACCGCTGCCGGTTTTGCCGTGGTGGGTGAATACTCGCCGTATGCCGGGTCAAACATCATTATCATCACCAACGACGAACTGAAGAAAAACGCGGCAGCCTCCGAGTTCGGCGGTTACGGCGCGGTGCAGCGCGTGTCAATCACCGAGGCCGGAAAAGAAGTGCAGGTCAGCTATACCAATCCGGTCTATATGTCGCACGTGTATCGCATGCAAGGAGACTTGAGCAATGTGGCTGCGACGTTGGCTGGCACATTGGGCAAAGTGGAAGAGTTCGGCGCGCGCGGCATGAACGCGAAGCAGGCGCGCAAATACCACTACACCTTCGGCATGGAATATTTCGACGAACCCAGCGAACTGGAAACCTACGGCAGCTACGAAGAAGCCGTGCAAGCGGTGGATGCAAAACTGTCGAACAACAAAAATGGCGTGAGCAAAGTGTATCGCGTCGATGTTCCCGGCAAACAGGAAAGTGTGTTCGGCGTGGCGATGAAAGGCAGCGGCGACAGCAAATACATGGACGACCGTTTCATCATGAGCGAGATCGACTTCCGCGACGTGAAATCGACCGCGCATCTGCCCTACGATGTGCTGGTCTCCGGCAACAAAGTGTATGCGCTGTACGCCCGTTTCCGCATCGCCATCAACTTCCCCGACCTCAGCATGATGGGCAAAAACAGTTTCATGAACATCATGCAAGCGCCGGAAGCGATCAAGGGCGCATTGCAGAAAACCGTGCAGAAATAAATCTCATGCGTAATGAAATAATCAAGGCGGTAACAGCGGGGGACTCCGCTTCGGTGCAGCAAATGCTGGCTGCCGGAGCGGATGCCAATTGCCGCGACGAAGAAGGCTCAACCCCGCTGATGCTCGCGGCGCAAACGGGCGATTTGCCCATGGTGCAAGTGTTGCTGGCCCATGGCGCGGAGGTTAACGCGCGCGATGAACGCGGCTGGTCGCCGCTGATTAAAGCGGTTTACAACCACGAACTGAAACGCGGCTTTGCCGAGGTGGTAAAAACCTTGATCGGAGCGGGTGCTGACATCGAACATGCCATCGGTTACGGCGTGCGCCCGCTGATGCTGGCCGCAGGCTACGGCGAGACGGACGTGGTTGCCGAGCTATTACAGGCGGGCGCGGATGTATTCGCCCGCAACGAAGGCGGCTACACCGCGCTGATGATGGTGAAACAGAAGCATTATGTGGATGTCATCAACCTGCTGCACGAGGCCGAGCAACTGGCCGGAACAGGCGAAGGGAATTGCGCCAGCAAAAATGCGCCAGGCTCCAACGTCATCACCTTCATGAAACGACCCGGCGCGTAGTACAGCGCGAAAGCAAACGAGGTAACCATGCCCTACTACATCTACCACGTGAGCGATTTTCCCATCCGCCAACTGAAAAAACTGGAACAGCATGACGCTTACCGCGATGCTTCGGCGCGAGTCAAACAACTGCGCGCAGAACTAGCCGAAGGCTCGCCCGCGTTGATTAAAATGATTCACGCCGAATCGGAATTACACGCCGAAGATTTGCTCAACCAAGTCCGCGAACCCGAGCCGCAACTGGGTGACGACTGAGTCATATAAAAAACGCTGTTAAGGGGTTGGTAGGTGCATCGTTCTTAACGGCACTTATGCGCAAACCCCTGTAGGTCGGGCTTTAGCCCGACATGTCGGGTTAAAACCCGACCTACAAAATCGTCCTTTCAGATAGCATGCAATAGCAGCTACGGCTTCTTGGTTGAGCCTTAAAACCTACTATTTGCCGTTGTAAATACGAATTTATTTGCACCACCTCATGGAGAAGCGCATGGATAGGGCATCTACGACGATTACATGACGTAGATCGCCTATCCATGCGCCTCTCCACGAGGTTGGCATCTTGAATTTCTGAAATTACCGTTGTGCGGAAAGCTGGGAACAAAAACCGGACGAATAAACATTAGGGCATCTCTATAAAGGCCACCTCTAAAAATCCAAACTTCGTCGCAATACTGCGTTGCTCACAAAAAATTGCTCCTTACATATCAAATATATGCTGCGTCGCAATTTTTTGTTCGCGCCTTGTCTTGCTTAGAATT
>JAGVNQ010000059.1 GCA_020053195.1 Sideroxydans sp. | reverse complement strand
GCATGCTGTAGATCGCCTATTGGCGGGCATCTCCACGAGGTGGCCTGTTTTTGTAGGTGCGAATTCATTCGCACGCCGTCATTCCCGCGCAGGCGGGAATCCAGTTGAAAAATAAATTCCCGCGAAGCGGGGCAGCGCATTGTTTTTGTCCGCTTCGCGGCGTGTTTATTTCGCTGGATTCCCGCCTGCGCGGGAATGACGGAGCTTTAAACTGGCAAACTATTTGGCGTTAATCCTCCAACGCCCTTACCTTCACCGTCTTGCCTTTCACTTTCCCCGCCGACAACCGCTTCACCGCTTCCTTCGCGATGCCGCGCGCGACGGCGACGTAGGTGGACATGTCGGTGATGCTGATCTTGCCCACTTGTTCGCGCGTGAATCCGGCTTCGCCAGTCAACGCACCCAGCACATCTCCAGCGCGGATTTTTTCTTTTCTGCCGCCGAGAATTTGCAGGGTGACCATGGGCGGGATCAGCGGTTTGTTGTGTTCGGCTTGCAGCGTTTCAATCGCGTGCCATTCCGGTTCGCTGCCCATCATGCGTGCGATGTTGGCCACGCGCGGCATGTCGGCGGGGCTGGCCAAGCTGAGCGCCCAGCCGTTTTCATCGGCGCGTCCGGTGCGGCCAATGCGGTGGATATGAATCTCGGGATCGGGCGTGACATCAACGTTGATAACCGCTTCCAGTTGCGCGATATCCAGACCGCGCGCGGCCACGTCGGTGGCGACCAGCACCGAGCAACTGCGGTTGGCAAATTGAATGAGAACCTGGTCGCGTTCGCGTTGTTCCATGTCGCCGTTCAGCGTCAGCGCGTGGATTTTTTGCGCGTGCAGCACATCGAGCAAGTCGCGGCATTGTTGCTTGGTGTTGCAGAAAGCCAGCGTGCTCACCGGGCGGAAATGTTTGAGCAAAGTGGCGACGGCCTGCAAACGTTCGTCGTGTTTGATCTCGTAAAAACGCTGACGGATTTTGCCCGCGTCATGCTGCTCGGCGAGCGTCACTTGCTGCGGATCGCGCATGAATTTGTTGGCCAACTTGGCGATGCCTTCCGGGTACGTGGCAGAAAACAGCAAGGTCTGGCGCTGCGACGGACATTGCTTCACCACGAACGAAATGTCGTCGTAGAAACCCATGTCCAGCATGCGATCCGCCTCGTCCAGCACCAGTGTGTTGAGCGCCTGCAAATTCAGCGTGCCGCGTTCGAGATGATCCATGATGCGCCCCGGCGTGCCGACGATGATATGCGCGCCGTGTTCCAGACTGTCCATCTGCGGGCGCATGGTCGCGCCGCCGACCAGCGACAACACCTTGATGTTGTCGGCGAAGCGCGCCAAGCGGCGAATCTCCTGCGTCACCTGGTCGGCGAGTTCGCGCGTCGGGCACAGCACCATCGCCTGTACCGCGAAACGGCGCGGGTTTAAGTTGGTCAGCAGCGGCAACGCAAACGCCGCCGTTTTGCCGCTGCCGGTCTTCGCCTGCGCGATCAAGTCTTTGCCCGCCAAAGTCAGCGGCAGGCTTGCCGCCTGAATCGCTGTCATGCTGCGGTATTCGAGCTGATCCAGAATCGCCAGCATCGCGGGCGCGAGCGGAAGTTCGTTGAAAGAATGGCCGCTGGTGGGGATTGCGGCGGGTGCGGGGGTGGGGGGAATTGTAGTAGTCATGCGCGATTATCCCAGCATGAAGGGTGATGCGCCGGAAAAATTGAAGGTCGGCTATTTGCTGTCCATCAACAAAGCAACAACCGCATTGCGCACGCGGTGAAAATCGGTTGCGTGCAATGCGCCTACTTGTGCGGCGAACAGGCTGTCGTTCGCGGTGAAAAGTTTACTTGGACGTGCATAACTGGTGCGTTGCAAGCCACCCTGCGCAAAATTTGCATCAACAAGTTCGATGGCCTTCGGGTCGGCGAATTGTTTGCTGGTGATTTGGCACAATACCCAGTCACCCCTTCCCGCATCCGCGAGAATTAACGCGGGACGAAATTTTTGTGCGCTAAGGTCTGAGAACGGAAATGGAACAACAATCACTTGCCCGGTTGCAAATGCGCCCATGCCAAATCCTCCTCGGGTTTGAGCCAATCTGTTGCCAGTGCGGGTTGTGCGAGCAATGCTGTTTCGTTACCCTCGTCCAGAAAAATAACTAATGCCTGACGCGGCGCATCCACGCTCACCGGTTCGGTGTAGTGAACGTGTCCCTGCGGATCAATGGTGACTCGAACGGCTTGCATCATGCTGACCTCCTGCGTGAATTACTGCTTGGAGTTTAACACCGTGGCAAGTCGCCATGTCTATTCAGTAGGTGTGGGGCGGACACTTTTCCAACACCCAACCTCATGAAGATGCCCGTCAATAGGCGATCCGCATCATGCGCTTGATGGAGATGGCCGCCGATAGGGGCTTGCGGGCAAGGTGGTGTTGCTGAAATTCATATTATTGCTTGTGCGCGTCTTTTGTCGCCTTCGCCACAAGCCGGTGCGCGTGTGATGTTTTGTTTGCGACAGTAGGGCGCACCGCGATCTCGCTTGTTCAATAAAACAATAAGTTAGCCGCCAATTCTGGCTGGGCACACAGTTTGCTCATTCTCTGGCATACCAATGCCGGAGGATCAAACTGTGCCAATGCCCGTTATCAATATTGCAGTTGCACCACACCCTCTCCCCAGCCCTCTTCCGCAAGCGGGAGAGGGAGCAAAACAAACATCTGGCTGCGCCGCCGGTTCGTGCGGTTCGACTGACAAGCAGATGAACCACTTGCCGGAGCATATCCGCGACAAGGTGAAGAACCATCCGTGTTATTCGGAGGAGGCGCACCACTATTTCGCGCGTATGCATGTGGCGGTCGCGCCTGCTTGCAATATCCAGTGCAATTACTGCAACCGCAAATACGATTGCGCCAACGAGTCGCGTCCCGGGGTGGTGTCGGAGTTGCATCATCCGCTGCAGGCGGTGAAGAAGGTGTTGGCGGTGGCGGCGAATATTCCGCAGATGACGGTGTTGGGCATCGCCGGGCCCGGCGATCCTTTGGCTAACCCGCAGCGCACGTTTGAGACGTTCCGCATGTTGTCCGAGCAAGCGCCGGATATCAAGTTGTGCGTTTCGACCAACGGCTTGTCGCTGCCCGAAAATATTGACGAGTTGACGCGGTACAACATCGACCACGTGACCATCACTATCAACTGCGTTGACCCGGATGTGGGCGCGCAAATTTATCCGTGGATTTTCTGGAAGAACAAGCGCATCAAAGGCCGCGAAGCCGCGTCAATCCTCATTGCGCAGCAGCAGAAGGGGCTGGAAATGCTGGTGGCGCGCGGCATTCTGGTCAAGGTGAATTCGGTGATGATTCCCGGCGTGAACGACAAACATCTGGAAGAAGTGTCGAAGATCGTCAAAGCCAAAGGCGCGTTTTTGCACAACGTGATGCCGCTGATTTCCGAGGCGGAACACGGCACGTATTACGGCCTCACCGGACAGCGCGGGCCGACGCACGACGAGTTGCAGGCGTTGCAGGAAGCCTGCGCGGGCGACATGAACATGATGCGCCATTGCCGCCAGTGCCGCGCCGATGCGGTGGGCATGCTGGGCGAAGATAGAGGCGCGGAATTCACCATGGACAAGATCGAGAAGATGGACATCAACTATCCCGAGGCGATGAAGATGCGCGCGGAAGTGCATGCTTCTATCAATGCGGAATTGGAGAGCAAACGGTTGGCGAAAGAAT
>JAGVNQ010000207.1 GCA_020053195.1 Sideroxydans sp. | reverse complement strand
TCTTCAGGCAGTGGCATTTTGAAAACAGAATTCGCCGAATAATCTGCGCACCAATTCGTTTTTTAGGATAATCCGCCAGCCAAAAACGGTAACAATACTTTCTTAGGGGTCTTTCTTGAGCAACAGCGAAAAACAGCTTTCACATCAAGTGCTGAAAAAATTCCGGGTCATTTACGGCTCGGTGCGTCAGCACTTCAGAGATGTCGAGCGGACTTGCGGCGTGAGCGGATCGCAGTTGTGGGTGATGCAGGAAGTCGCCAATACGGGCGGCATCGGCGTGTCCGAACTGGCCGAACGGTTGTCCATCCATCAATCCACCTGCAGCCAGCTCGTGGAAAAACTGGTGGCGCGCAAACTGCTCGTTAAGGAAAGAAGCAAGGAAGACCAGCGCCGGGTTGGCCTGCGCCTCACGGGTGAAGCGTTAAAACTGATTCAGGATGCGCCGGGGCCGAGCGAAGGGGTGTTGCCGCAAGCGTTGGACGCGCTGCCGCCGGAAGATATGCGCTTGCTGGATAGGGCGCTGGCAAAAGTGATTCAACAACTGCAATACCGCGACGACACACTGGCCAAGAAACCTTTGGCGGATTTGTGAACCCCGGCAGTTGTCAGCGAAGATCCAGCAATTCCTCGCGCATCAAGCGCAATAACAAATCGTCAAAAGTATAAAACCCGTTTTCGCAATCGGCCAGTTGCGTCAGCGCGAAGGCCGCGCCCGTGCCGAACGCTTCGCGCCGGATGGATTCGTGGGTGAGGCGCACGGTCTGGTGCGGGAAGCCGAAGATCACTTCATGGTGGCCGACGATGCCGCCCAGTCGCAGCGAGGTGATGCGTTCGCCGCCCACTTCCAGCGTCTCGGCGATTTTGCGCGCCGTGCCGGAAACTTCCGCCTTGTCCTTGAAATGTTGTTCGAGAATTTCCACGTCGGCGAACGGCGCGATCTTGCGCAACAGCTTGGCCGCCACGATGAGGAAATTGATGCCCAGCGTAATGTTGGGCGAACACAACACGCGCGTGTCCTGCCCCAGGTTTTTCGCGTAGTCGAGGTCGTCCTCGGAGTAAGCCGAAATGGCGCTGACCAGCATGATGCGGCGGCGGCGCACCGCTTCGCCGTAAGCGTGAAGACTGGCGGCGGATGAAAAATCCACCAGCGCATCGACCGGCATCCGCGCGAACAAATCGTCGAACGCATCGCCTTCGACGGCGACGATGGGAACATCGGTGTTGGGATGGGTAGTTGGTTTGCCTTCCGTCGAACGGCAGGCGATCCAGCGCAATTCAAAACGCGGGTCGGCGCTCAGAATGTTGGCCACCGCTTGGCCCGCTTTGCCATAGCCGACGAGGCCGACGAGGCCGACACGTAATTTTCCGGTCATCTGCATCTCCTTGGTTGCGACGCGTAAACGCCAAGCGGGAGCGACCGATTGTAACACCTGAAAAAATGCCGACGAGCGTGAGTCAGTTACCAGTCAAATGGTGTTAAAACATGACAAGATTTTGTCTCGAAATGACACCCCATCCCCACCCCAGCCCTCCCCTTGAAGGGGAGGGAGCGCAGTTCCTCCCCCTTCAAGGGGGAGGTTAGGAGGGGGATGGGGTGACTCCGGCTTGGGCAAGATAGAAATCTCCGCCATGTATAATCCGCCGTCTATCCAAATCAGGGAGAAAAAATGTCCACAACAATCCTGATCATCGGCATGATGGTGTTTCTCGCACACTTTCTGTCGCTGCAATTCCGCAAGACCAGTATCCCGGATGTGTTGGTGTTGATGTTGATCGGCATCGTGATCGGACCGATACTGGGCATTGTCACGCCCGCCGATTTCGGCAAAATCGGTTCGCTCATCGCCACCATCGCGCTGGTGGTGATTTTGTTCGAGAGCGGCACCTCGCTCAATCTGGGCGTACTGGGCAGATCACTGGCCACCGCAGGCGTGCTGACATTCTGGTGTTTCGCGCTAACCACCGGCATCGTCGCACTGTTCGGTTATTTCCTGCTCGACCTGACTGCCTTGCCCGCCGCCATGCTCGGGGTCACGCTGGGCGGCACCTCGTCCGCCGTGGTGATCCCCATGGTGAACGCGCTGCAACTGTCGGAAAAATCCACCACCGTGCTGGTGTTGGAGTCGGCGCTCACCGATGTGTTGTGTATCGTCGGCGTGTTCGCGCTGCTGCAAATTTATACGCAAGGCGATGTTGCGCCGGGACGGATTCTGGGCGGCGTGTTGTCCGCGCTGATTTTTGCGGCGGTGATCGGCGTGGTGGGCGGCATCGGCTGGTTGATGGTGCTGGGTAAAGTGCGCGACTTCCCCAACACCATTTCATCCACGCTGGCTTACGTGTTCATTGTCTATGGCGCGACCGAATTTCTCGGCTTTTCCGGCGCGATCGCCGCGCTGGCGCTGGGCATCACCCTGACCAATTTCGAAAAATTCGGACTGGGTCGCCTGAAAAATATCGACCGCAACATCGTGCCGTTGAACGAGATGGACTTCGCGTTTTACCGCGAAGCGGTGTTCCTGTTGAAGACTTACTTCTTCGTCTATCTGGGCATCTCCATCTATTTCGGCGAAGTGCGGCTGGCCATCGTGGCGTTGGTTATGATGCTGCTGGTGTTTGCTATGCGCCTCAGCTTGACGCGCGTGGTGATGCGCGCCGAAACTTTCAGCCTGCGCGATGCCGCCGTCACTTCGATGATGGCTCCCAAAGGACTGGCCGCCGCTGTGCTGGCCGCGTTGCCGTTGCAATACGGTGTGGCGGGCGGCGAAACCATACGCGACGCCACCTACATGGTGGTGCTGGTCAGCATCCTGCTGACGGCGTTGCTGGTGATCGCATATCCGCACCCGAAGATACAGAAATGGTACGGGCGGGCGCTAGGCAAACCATCCGAAACTGATGCGCCGCTACAGATCGCTGCAAGCAATACGGAAAACTGAGCAGTCTGTTTTCCGGACAAATACCTGGCACCGGACTGAATCGCCCGGGATTTTGTGGTGGCTGTTTGGTTTGGTTTCAAAAGCCCATTTCCAGAAGATGCTCGCCAAAAGGCGTATTTCGCGCATTGCATGTTGTAGATCGCCCATTGGCGCGCCATCCCGTGATGTTCGTTGTTAAATCGCAGGTGTTTTCGCTCCCTGTGGCTTTTCCCTATGATTGACCCAGACCAATCTGGTCTATAAACTGGTCTGCATGAATATTTTCAAGTGGGGCGTGCCATGAAAACCTCAGTCGGTTCTTACCAGGCCAAGACCAACCTGCCCGAGCTGTTGCGGCAAGTGCAGTTGGGTAAGAGTTTTACGATCACCAACCGGGGTGATGCCATTGCCGATCTTGTTCCGAGTGCCAAGTTGCCGCGCGACAAGCTGGCGAGCATCGAGAAGATGAAAGCTTTTATGCGGGCCGAGCCGGTGCGCGGGGTTGATCTGAAGGCTTTGATCGGCGCGGGGCGCAAATGAATTTCGTGATCGACAATTCGGTGGTGATGCGCTGGTTTTTCGGCGACGGCAAGCCGCAAGATTTACGCTATGCGAGCGATGCGTTGGATGCAATGCAATCTGCGAATGCGATTGTTCCGCCGGTATGGGGATTGGAGATTGCCAACGTTATCAGCCGTGCCGAGGCGCAAGGATTGGTGACGGAGGCGCGTAGCGAGGCGTTTCTTGAGATGTTAGTCGGTCTCGCCATCGAGGTTGATGGTGGCAGTGTCAATCACGCGTTGTCGGGCACGCTCAATCTCGCGCGCAGATATAAATTGTCATCTTATGATGCGTCCTACCTCGAATTGGCGTTGCGCCAGGGTGTTGCTCTCGCCACGCTGGATGCAGATCTGCGCAAGGCGGCAAAGAAAGCCGGAGTGGAAATTTTTCGGGCTTGATGCGTTTATCCCACTGACTATTTTTTCATGCGTGTGAATTTGCCCGTGCTTTTCGTGGACAACAGCTCTTTTCAGGATCAGTGGACATAATCGCAACCGTCTGGAGCGAACATGGAGCTGCACCAATTTTTTCTGTTTCTCGCCATCATCCTGATCGCCGCGCGTTTGCTGTCGGAGATGGCGGCGCGTTTCGGCATTCCGTCGGTGATCGGCGAGCTGGTGGCCGGGCTGTTGATCGGGCCGTCGCTGCTGGGCTGGGTGTCGCCCGATACCACCATGAAATTGCTGGCCGAGATCGGCATTATTCTGTTGCTGTTCGAGGTCGGCATGGATACCGATCTGTCGCGTCTGGCGCGCTCGGGCAGCAAGCCGGTGGTGGTCGCGCTGGTCGGTTTTATTTTGCCGTTTGCGGCGGGTTACGCCGTCAGCGCATGGGTGTTCGGCCTGCCCGAACTCACCTCGCTCTTTATCGGCGGCACGCTCACCGCCACCAGCATCGGCATCACCGTGCGCGTGCTGGACGATCTGGGCAAACGCCAATCGGACGAGGCGCAGATCGTGATCGGCGCGGCGGTGCTGGACGATATTCTCGGCGTGATGGCACTCGCCTTCCTTTACCAGTTCGCGGTAGAACATCAGGTGTCGATCAAAGCGCTGAGCGAAGTGGGGCTGTATATTTTGCTGTTCATGTTGCTGGGCCCCTTGGTGGCCAAGCTGGCTTCGACCGTGATCGACCGCCTCGACCAACAAGCCGCCAAGCCGGGCTTGTTGCTCACCATGGCGCTGTCGCTGATTCTGCTGTTTTCGTGGCTGGCGCACTTGGTGGGCGCGCCGGAAATCATGGGCGGTTTCGCGGCGGGTTTGGCTTTCAGCCAACATTTCAGTATCCGCCTGAAGCTGTGGAAAAATGCGGCGCTCGAATTCAAAGCCAGCCCGAAACTGGCGCATCGGTTGGAAGAACAAATGCGCCCGCTAATCCACACCTTCTCGCCGATGTTTTTCGTAATGGTCGGCGTGTCGCTCAACCTCGCCGAGGTGAACTGGGGTTCGCTTTTTATCTGGGAACTGGCGGCATCGCTGTTGCTGGTTGCCTTCGTCGGCAAGTTCGCCTCCGGCTTTTTCATCCGCGAGCCGCGCCACAACCAGATGGCCATCGGCCTGTCCATGGTGCCGCGCGGCGAAGTGGGACTGATCTTCGCCCAGCTCGGGTTCAGCGAGGGGATATTCGGCGGCGAACTGTATGCCGCTCTCATCATCGTCATCGCCCTCACC